>CAZKEO010000020.1:0-11379 GCA_964551785.1 uncultured Eubacteriales bacterium
CCTCTCTTGTACACACTATTTTTTGTCCAGTTTTTTAGTTTTTACTACCAAAGTAAATAATTTAGAGGGTATCTTTTCCATATAAGAGCTCTTGCTAAATAACGTCCATGCTCTTCAGTTGTTTGGTCAAGCTAAAGGCACGATTGGCAAGGGTTTGACCAGCCCTTCCTAGTTCAACCGCCAGTATGGGGTTAGTAAGCAAGTGCATTACCTTGATAGCTAAGCCGTCAATATCGCACTGTGGTACTAAGTAGCCAGTCTGGCCTGGGACAATTATTTCACCAATCCCCCCTGATTGAAAGGCTACCACAGGCTTGCCATAAGCCATTGCTTCGATGATGACCAGCCCAAAAGCCTCTCGTATCATGGTCGGTACCACTAAGACATCAATCGCCGGTAAAAATTGATTAATATCCTCGTAATAGCCCGCAAAGCAGACCTGCTCTACCAAGTCCAGCTGTGTAATAAGCTGGTTTAAGAATTGGGTGTATTCAACATCAAGTTGGGGATTGCCCGCAATCACAAAAATAACATTGGGAACTTGCCTACTAATCAGGTATGCCATTTCGATAAATTGAGTTACCCCTTTATGGTGGAGGATACTCCCCAGGAAGGCCACTATCGGTTGATTTGCTGGAATGTTGCGAGTTTTCCGCCAAGCTGCCCGAATTCTGGGGTGGCTTTTGATTCCGCTAGCTAAAGGTTGTACCCCGTTATGTACCACCTGATACTTCTCTGGATAAGCAGTTATCCAAAAATCAGCTTTGACCGCTTCAGAGGCGCAAATAACCCGGTCTGCATAAGTGGCAACCAGCTGCTTAATAACAGCACAACCTGCCGGCGAACCAGCTTGGAATAATTCGTGGATATGCCACAAAACAGGAAGTCCCAGCTGGTAAGCAGCAATTGCCCCGCTGGGATTAATGACAGTATTAACATGGACGAGGTCAGCTTGTTCCCTGCGTAGTAATTCCACCAGAGTAGCAATGTTGGATTTGTTATCCTGCAACCAAGCTTGAAAATTGTGTTCCAGCTCATCTGTTGGTGAGATTGCTTCATGAAAAAAATTGTATGGTAACACCTGCGTTTTAAGCCCACTTTTGGCAAAGTATTGGGTCGTATAACTGGCAGTAGGAAAAACTGTCAAGACTTTGTCTCCTGCGCTTTGCCGATTTTGAGCCAGGTGCCAGAGCACCTTATCTGCACCACTGAGGATATCATCACCCGCAAAATGGGAGAAAAAAATGATATTTGCCACTCGGTAGTGCCCCCTTTCTAAGGAAGACGCTCTAACACAATTTTGTGATCCACCAAAGCCATCTCGATAATTCTGGCTTTAATCCTGGTCTGTTGGCCGAAAATATTTTCTAGGAAGATTTCCTCACCCTGTGGTATCACTTTGTCAACCTGTTCAAGTAGTAATTCCTCATGTTCACCCTGTCGGACATAAGCATTAGCCTCGCACATTTTCTTCAACTCCTCAGCTAGCTAGATTTCATAATCTTATTCTATTGAAAAATCACTACTTTGGCAACCTGAATTTGGGGTCATTGTTTGCCGGTCTGGTAGCTGTTCGGTCCGGTGCTAATAGCATTAGGTCGGACAGCTACCAGACCTGAGATTTATCTCTCTAATCTGGTACCAGTAGTCCGGAGTTGCTTATCTCAATACCTAGCTTTTCTAAGCTTGGAGCACTACCAGATCATATTTACATGCTTTTAACAAGGCAATCATTATTAGTTAACAAATAGAATTTATAATCATACTAAAGCTTGGTAAAACTAGTTAGGTGTTTTACATAAACTTGGTACTGTTAGTTAAGAAATAATAAGGGGTGGTACTTATGGAAATGTATCTTGAAAAAAGCCCAACCTATATTTCAGCAGCCAAATTAATTTTAGCAGTAGCCGGACCAGCCCAAAGACTAGTTCATAAACCAGCCATGACTCACATTTTTTGTATTCACCAGGCTAATACAATCTTGCAGAAAGATGGACATGTTGAATTTTCGGAAATTCTGGAGAGATATTTACCTGATTTAGATAAAGGAGTTGTCTGGGCCGACAAAGGTTTTAAGAATTTATCCCATTTTTTTAATCCCATAAGCTTCAAGGGTCTCCCGACCTGGACTAATGCGATTAGTGAGTGTAATTTATATTGGAACCAATCGATTACTAACTGGCGGAATCGCAACTATGAAAAAGCATTTTTCTACCTTGGTGCAGCTTTACATTTAGTCCAGGACCTCTGTGAACCACATCACGCTATGGGAATACTGCTGGACGGACATAAGACCTATGAAGATTGGGTAGAAGCAAAACGTGAAAACTACAGTGTTGAGCTGGGAGGAATTTACGGACTAGGTAAATCTCCCAGTGACTGGATTAAGTCTAATGCGACCCTGGCAATCAGGAATTATCATCTGGTTAGGGCTAATTCCTCAGATAAAAACTTTCATCAGGCCACTTCAATTTTATTACCCAGAACACAACAAGTCACCGCTGGCTTTTTACACCACTACCTCAATAAAATGCTGAGCCCAATGATAAATCAATCCATCAAAATAGGATAATATCCAAAAACAAGAACACCGCAAGCTGCTAACTTGCGGTGTTCTTGTTTGCTTCTGAGCTTATTTCAGCGGAATGTAACCCTGTTCCTCAACAATTCGCTGACCATCCTTTGATAGCATAAATTCAATAAACTGCTTACTTTGACCAGCTGGTTCTGCGGAAACATAAATAAGTAGTGGTCTGGAAAGGGGATATTCCCCACTCTTGACAGTTTGGATACTAGGTAGTACAGCTAGAGAATTCGCCTCTTTGGCAATGGAAACAATTTTGATTTGCGGATTGCGATGAGCATCAGCTATACCTAAATAACCAATGGCATTATTGCGCTTTGCTACTTCCACTCCAACGCCTGGTGAACTTTGGACCATAATAGCATCGCCCACATAAGACTCATCCTTTAGAATAGTATCTTTAATATAGAGATAGGTACCAGAGTTTGATTCCCGAGAAATCACGGTGATTGCCGAATCACTCCCACCAACCTGCTTCCAGTTAGTTAACTTGCCGGAAAAAATGTCTTTCAGCTGTGGAATACTCAAACTTTTCAGCGGCATTCCCGGACTCACTACAATAGCGACCCCGTCTAAAGCAATCGGGTATTCCTGTGGCTTCATACCTTTAGATTCTGCTTCACTCATTTCCTCTGGCTTCATCTTGCGGGAGGCGTTAGCAATATCTGCCGTACCGTCAATTAACGCTCTAATTCCAGTCGAAGTACCTCCACCTACAACGGCTATTTTATTCTCGGGATATTTACTCATATATTTTTCAGCTAAGGTTTTACTTAGAACTGCCATGGTATCCGAGCCTTTCACATTAATCAGCTTATTATTGATATTTGTGGCATATTCATTTGCTAGCTTGTCTTCGGGACTGGAACAACCATAGAGTCCAAACAGGAGTAGTAGAATGGCTATAAGACTAAATGCTTTTTTCATATTCAACCTCCCTTTTTTCTAACTTAATCGTTGCTACCATGTCAAAGAGCTCCTGGGAAGATGTTTTTAATACCCTTGAGTTTTCATTAATTTTCCCCAGATTAATGGCCTCATGATTGATACTTTCGGCAATAAATCCTGTGTCTTGAGAAGTTTTGGCTGTAAACTGGCTGATGCGATCCATGTTTTTGGTAACCTCCTCCATTGAGGTTAACTGCTCCTCTATGCTGGATAAAATCTCACCAATAATCCCTTCATTCTGATTTACCTCTGCAATAATCTGCTTAAAGCAGTTTTCCGTTCGATCCGCTTTTTTCAAACCTGTCTTAACATACTCATCAACCTTGGTCATATCTTGCAGTAAGTTTTGCTCTCTGGTTTTAATGTCGCCAATGATGATGTTGATTTTTTTGGCTGCATTATCACTTGCCTCCGCTAAACCTCTAATTCGGTTGGCTACTACTTCGAAAACTAAGCCGTGTTCTCCCGCATTAGCTGCCTGGATTGCTGCATTAATCGCAATCAAATTAGTTTCCGCAGATAGGGTTTTAATAATATTCACAAAGGACAAGATGCTATCTATTGCCTGATAAAGCTCTTTTACAGAAAAAGCGGATTCAGCAGTGGATTTTTCGATATCATGCATAGCTTTTACAGCATCTGTAACAGCATCTCCACCGTGCACTGCACTTTTCGCCGCATTATTGCTTACTTCAACAGCTCTCCCACTGGCTAACCTGATATTCTTAATCTCAGCCACTAATTGCTGCATGACCATTTTTAATTCCTGAATGCTCTCATTATTGGTCTCCGCTCCGGCGGACACCTCTTGAGTTAACGCGGAGATATTGTCAACATCACTCTTAATTCTTCCTACCAAACTATTAACTCTGCCAGCAACATCTTCTGCTTTTTCCGCTGTATTCAAAAGCTTCCTGACATAGGAGTTTCGCTCCTCAACCATCAGGTTAAAGGCATTTCCAAGATCTTCAAATTCATCACCAGAGTTAATCGTACAACGGCTAGTAAAGTCACCCTGTTCAACTTTTTTCAGGAGAACTTTCATTTCCTTTAAAGAACTATTAATATTTTTCACCAATAAACTTACAAAGATAATTGAAAATATCCCGGTAAATAGCAACACAGTCAAGGTGGTAGAACGTATCCAGTTAGCTACTGCAAATAGCTGATTTTTGGGAATAAAAGTGGCAACAATCCATTGGGATTTTGGCACTATTTGATAATAATATAGATAAGTTTCTTCCTTAATAACCGATTCTCCCTTGCCTTTATAGTTTTTAGCCATATTTGCCTTGATACCATTGCTAATCTCTTGAGCCAACGGAATGTTAGTTGGCTTCATGATTAGCTCAATATTAGGATGATAGAGTACACTCCCACTACTATCAAACATGTACCCAAAGCCACTCTGACCGAAAGCAGTTTTATAGATATGCCTGGTAAAATAGTTTAAGTCATAAGTAATGATTACAGCTCCCAAAGCAGTATTGTCACTGCCCAACACAGGATATGCCATCGAGATTACCGGCAGTTTTACTTTGGTCTTACTTAGATTGGAGGTGGATACCTCCCCAATGACAAAGCGCTTTTCATTTAAGGCTAGCTGAAAGTATTTTTCCTTGCCGATGTTTTGCCCAATGTATTTACCATTCCAGCTATCTACCAGAATTTTACCATCACGCCCAACCACCAGCATATTATCGTAAATTCCACCAGCATCTACATAAATTTTACGCAAAGACTCGTTAACTTGTTGGAAGGTGTAGCGATCAGTAATGCCCTGCTGGTTATAGCTATTTAGTAAGGTCAGCAGTGAGGGTGTAGTTGAAAGATTTTTAGTTAAATCCTCAGTATCCTCCAAGGCAATATCTATGGAGTTAGTAATATTTTTGACCTGTTCCTCCATCCTCTTTTGTTCAGTAAACTCTAATGCTTTATAGGTTTCCACATAAGTAAAACCACCCAAGATCAACATAGGTAAGACTGCAGTAAGTAAGAACAAAATAATCAGCTTATGCTTGATGCTTAATGACATATACGTCTCCTTCTCTCACCCGAATCATCCTTTACTTTGAGCATAAGCTTAGATGTTTAACTTAACATTACGCAAATGTAAATTGTTGTTTAATTTTTAAGGGGAGGTCCCAATTTACTTTTGGGATCTCCCCTTAAAATCTACTAGTCATATACAAAATGGAGGAAAAAATGCGGAGAATAATTAAAAATACTGGCAAATTGCTTATTTGGACAGAAATATTACTTCATTTTGTGGTTTTCATCATGTTAGTTTTAGCATCTGCTCTGATTATCTATGATTCACTTATTACCCTAGAGAGATCTCACTTCTCCATCCTAATCCTGATTAGTAATGCTCTGTTATTATTAGTGATTAAAGAAATCATTTGGACGGTACTCCAATTCTTCAAAAGGGAAAAATTTAGCTTAAGTCCTTTTTTGTACGTCGGGGTTATTTCCGGAATTCGAGAAATTCTTTTTTTAGGTATCCAAAAATCAATCGAAAAAGGGAATGCTACCACTTTTTCCTTAGAAATCCTCGCCAATGCAGCTGTTATCTTCTTGTTGGTTTTATCTTATTATCTTTTCAAAAGAGCCCGGTTAATTGCCGGAGAAAATTCATAATCCGACCCATAAAAAAACCACCAAGAACAGCACTTGGTGGTTTTACGCATTTCTACATTACAGGGCACTTACTTGCCTGCTGCGGTAAGTCTTCCGTAGATTACTCGACCTAGCCAGCGGGCGAAAATATTAAATACTACTACGACGATAATTAAAATGGCAGCAGATCCGTCAGCTACACGGCGGAGATCTGGAATCAAGCCTTCAGAGTTGATTTTCCAGATGTGCACAGCTAAGGTAGCTGCTGGTCTAAAGGGGTTCAGAGGAGAAGCCGGACTGGTAATATCCCAATTGCTGAAATTCAGCGGAGGACTACTGATGCCTGCCGTATAGAGCAACGCAGCGGCTTCACCAAAAACTCGCCCTGCCGTGATGATAATTCCAGTTGTCAAAGAAGGTATCGCCACCGGTAGCAGGACTTTAATTGCGGTTTGCCAACGGGTAGCTCCTAGGGCCAAACTACCTTCTTTTAATTCTTTCGGTACATTGCGCAGGGCATCTTCAGAAATGCGTACCATCAGGGGTAAGTTAATCACCGTCAAGGCTAATGCACCTGAGATCAGCGTATAACCCCAACCTGTTAAATTGACAAAGACTAACAAGCCAAATAAGCCCACTACAATAGACGGCAAAGATGATAAGGTTTCAATACTTAAACGAATGGTATTTGTCAGCAGGCTGGGCTTGGCATACTCGGCTAAGTAGATGCCGGCCAGCAAGCCAATGGGAACAGTGAAAGCCATCGATAAGATCAGTAGATAAAAGGAATTGAAGAGTTGGGGGCCTATCCCACCTCCAGCCCTCAAATTGCGCGGAGCTTTAGTTAAGAAATCTAAATCGATTGCACTAGCACCATTATAAAGAATATAGCCCATCATGGAGGCCAATATGGTGATAATGATTAGGGCAGCTAACCAGAAAAAAACCGATGCAATTTTATCAGCGGTATATGCTTTCATTATGCGATACCCTTCCTCCCAATATATCTAATTAGAATAATGAAGACGAAAGACATTAACAAGAGAATCAAGGCCATTGTCCAAAGCGTATTATTCCAGAGCGAGCCCATCATGGTGTAGCCCATATCCATCGTGATCCCACTGGTTAGGGTTGTAGCTGGTTTCACTAACGAAGTAGGAAGTTCCCGCACGTTACCAATCACCATTTGAACTGCCAATGCTTCTCCAAAGGCTCTTGATAAGCCCAAAATTATTCCGCTAAGAATTCCAGGTAAGGCCGCAGGCAGTAATACCACCCGAATAACCTGCCACCTGGTACTGCCTAAGGCAATAGCTGCCTCTTTATAGGAACCGGGTAAGCTTCTGATGCTATCCACCGAAACGCTGACAATGGTCGGCATAATCATCAAAGCCAGCACTAGCGAACCCGCTAACAGACTAAATCCCATTCCCCCAAAAACACTTCGCATCAGGGGGATTAACAAACTTAACCCCAACCAGCCATAAACCACAGAGGGAATCCCTGCTAAAAGTTCAATCGAAGGTTGGAGTATTTTTTTGCCCCAGGCAGGGGCGATTTCATTAATAAAAAAAGCAGCCATAATACTTAAGGGTGCACTTATTAAGACTGCCAGCAGAGATACAGCCAACGAACCCAGTAAAAAAGGCAAAATACCCAAAGCAGGCCCACCCTGTGCCGCTGGGCGATCTGGGATCCACTGGGAAGAAAACAGGATTTCCAAGGGATTGATTCCTGTTCCAATAAAAGTTGAGGTACCCTTCATGGTAATAAAGATGACAATTGCAAAAGTGGTTACTATGACCAGTGCTGCACATAAAAACGAAAGCCATTTCCCTAATAGTTCATTTTTCCACTTCAACTTATTCACTCCCTTTAAAAATGCAGAAACCGGGACAGCCCACTTAGGACTGCCCCGTAAAATAATAGCTACTTGGTCTCAGGATTACGGGTAACCTTCATTTCAGTTACAGGAATATAGCCTAGCTCTGGAATTATCTTGGTTTGCACGTCTGGACTAACCATGTAATCCAGGAAGGCTTTTGTTAAGCCGCTGCTTTCACCTTTGGTATACATATGCTCATAGGCCCAGACAGGGTATTTACCAGTAATAATGTTCTCTTTAGATGGTTCAACTCCATCAAGCTTAAGGGCTTGCACGGTATTGTCAAGATATGATAAAGCGAAATAACCAATTGCACCAGGAGTTTTAACGATAATCTGTTTAACTGTCCCAGATGAATCTTGCTCAATGCCAGTTGCTTCTTCAGCACCCTTCAGGGCGTACTTTTTGAAGGTAGCTCTAGTGCCGGAGCCTTTTGGTCTGTTAATCAAGGTAATCTTCTGGTCAGCTCCCCCAACTTCTTTCCAGTTGGTAATTTTACCTGTGTAAATATCGATTAACTGTT
The DNA here is from genome assembly GCA_964551785.1 of uncultured Eubacteriales bacterium. GTDB lineage: Bacteria > Bacillota > Carboxydocellales > JAJZTU01 > CAZKEO01. The sequence continues at coordinate 8,560 of CAZKEO010000020.1, forward strand.
GTTGTGTTACATTACTAACGCCAGCGCTTGGATTGATAACAACTGCCATCCCAGCTACTGCTATTTTATGGTCTTTTAACTGACTAGCATCAACACCACTTTTTTCTTCCGCAAAAACGTCAGAGTTTCCAATATTGGCCGCACCCTGTTGTACCTGAGCTAAGCCTGTACCACTACCCCCACCTTGCACAACAATCTGAGCATCGGGGTTTTTAGACATAAATTGGGTTGCAGCTTCTTCTACTAAGGGTTGCATCGCGGTAGATCCTACTGCAGTGATTGAGCCCGTGATCTTTTCTCCACCTGTTTCTTGTTTGGTACCAGAACATCCTAGGACACTAGCAGCCAAAAGCAGTGACATTGCAGAAATAGCAATTCTTTTAATGTTCAACATTAATTCCTCCCTTGTTTACTTTGACCAACCTCAAATTCATTATTCTCAATTTGTTTCTATCGTAATCATAACTTGTCTTCATTAACATCAAGTTATTACAATGTTAACTTAAGGTTAAGAATTTTAGACTTTTAAAATTGCTAAGGAAATATCCTTAATCTGCGGAGTAGTTCCGATAAAATCTGCTACGGCATAGGAAAAACAATCCAACATACCAGTTGGATCATAATTGGCATACTTGCGTAAAGTATCCATAATCTTGGGCAACCCATACTTTTCTTGTTGGCTATTAAGGGCTTCTTCCAGCCCAGCTGAATAAAATAGCACAATATCCCCTGAGAGCAGTTGCACAGAGTTGGTTTCGTAGAGGGTGCCGCTTTTTTCACCTATATTAATGCCTTTAAACTTAAGTTGAAAAAACTCATTACTGCTTGCGCGAAAGACTAAAGGAGGTTTATTACCGGCATTGGCATAAGCAAGTTGCTTCGTGAGCGGGTCATAAATTGCGTATAATAAAGATACCGTACTCCCCTGCTTCTCAAAATCTGGCTGCAAGACCTGATTAATTTCACTTAAAACTAAATGAGGGGCAAGCCCACCTCTGGCCAAAGTGCGAAAAGCAGTTTTGGTCATTAACATTGCCAAAGCTGGCTGGAACCCCTTCCCCAGTACCTCACCAATCGCCAAGCCTGTTTTTCCTTGGATCTGGATACTATCAAGATAGTCAACACCAAGTTGATTAGCTAGTAAAGATCTAGCTTCCAAGCTACCCTCTGCAAGTTTTGTTAGTTCAAAGGCTGGTACACTATGTAGGATTGCTCTGGTTAGCTGGAGATCTGTGGTAACTTGCGGATTTCCGGCTGCGGCAGTTTGACAGTACTTCTCCAGCCCGAGCGCAATTATTTTAGCTAAGATTGCCAGCACGGAGATTTTGGCAGTTGTTAGGACCTGTTCCTCTTGCTCTACTAGACCCCAGCAACAGAATGTACCTAGCAACCTACTGCCACTATGGAGGGGAAATGCTACCACATTAAGCGCCTCCCCTTCCGGAAAACTAGCAAATCTGGGATCTTTACTCAAGTTGAGTGCAATTACTGGTTCACCAGTGCGTAAAGTCAGGGCTGCTACCTCAAAATCGTGATTAGGCAAACACTCTAATCTTTTAGGTAAGAGTGTAGTAGCATAACTGAGACGAATCGGTTCCCGTGTCACGCCTGCATTAATTTCCCAAATACTACAAGCTGCTGCCCCTAGCCATTTCAGAACCAGGGCAGAGATTTGCTGAAATGAATGCCAATTACCTGCCAAGACAAGTTCGGAACAAGTGGCAAACAGTAATTCTAATTGTTGCTGGGAAAAACTTTGTTCACTTGTTGCTAAATACTCCGGATTGCCTAATTCTTTTACAAGCAAATCAGCTATCTGTTTGTTTAAAATACTTACTATTTCCATCTCTCTCACCCTTATTTTCCTTAATTAAATTTCATGTTCCGCCAGGTTACGGGAAACAAAATACTGCTGATGTCTGGTCAGGTCGACTTCAAAAGGAGGCTCCACTTTCTGACCGCGGGAATCCCTAATAATCCGAATCACCGGTCGAGTAGGCAAACCCTTTTGCACCTTGACCACGACACCCTTTTCCTGAGTGTTCAGCAGTACAAGCTCACCAACTGGATAAAGAGCTATCCCAGCAGTAAACAGCTTAACTAGGTATGGATCAAACACTTCCCCCGTATTATTGAAGATGTACTCTAAGGCTTGATGTGGTGAAAATCTAGGCCGTTTGGGATTATCCGTCGTCAAAATATCGTAAGCATCTGCTATTGCTACAATCCGGGCAAACTCGTGAATTTCCTCACCTTTTAGTCCGCGGGGATAGCCCTTCCCATTGAAATGTTCATGGTGTTGCAGAGCGACATGCGCCGAAAACAGGCTAACCCCTTCCAGCTTTCTGATAATCTCAAAACCGATGGTGGTATGTTGCACATTAAAGCTGCTTGGTTCATGGGGTTCTGAATGGATAATATTATTACCAGCCTTAGCCAGAGCCGTTTTGCCGATATCATGCATATAAGCGCCCACCGCTAAGTTCTTTAGAGTTAATTGGTCATAGCCCAAAGACGTTCCAAGCATCAGAGACAAGACTGCCACATTGACAGAGTGTTTATAGGCACTATCTTTCAGTGAGCCTACCTCTACTAAGCTGATTACTTCGTTCCGGTTCCGGATGATTTCATCCATCATATTATTCATCACACGACTAACCTTGCGCGAATCCATTTCCTTACCAGCCTTAATATTAGACATCACTTCCCGGGTGACGGCAATTGCCTCACACCTGGTCTGTTCCGAAATGACATCTTTTAGGTCAATTTCGCCCATACTCTCATCTGCAATATAGATAGAGGGCATATCCAATTCCCTAA
>CAZKEO010000021.1:0-11302 GCA_964551785.1 uncultured Eubacteriales bacterium
AGGAAGCGGTTCAAAACACCGGAGCAGAACTGTGGAATAGACTCAAAGAGAATCGCAATAGCACGCGTGATAGATTGTATGTTGATTCGAATTATGCTGCAATACTTATAACCTTTTCCAAGCTCAGCCCTAAAGACCGTGGTAGGATTGAAGGAAAGGTTGCGGTAATGTTAACTGGTACAGAAGGAATAGCTCAGATTAGTAAGTTCGGCTTGAAAAGGATAGTAAGAATTTTGCCTAAGGAGATAAGTAATCTTACAAGAGCAAGTGTAGATGATAAGTTGATGAGATACCTTCTAAATCCTGACCACCCAGTTGGTGGTAGTAAAGCTAAATGGTTCGAGGAAGCGTTAGGTTTTACCCAAAATAATATGGGTTCTTTAGCAAAACAAATTGTATTTGACGCTAAAAAAGCAGTTCAAACAGGTGTATCTGAACACGGAATAAAATACAATCAAGTGATTAAGATTAAAGGTGCAAATGGTAAAACCATTGATGTAACTTTTGCCTGGATAAAAAATAATGATGGAGTTGTCAGACTAGTAACAGCTATTCCAATAAAAAAATAACATTTTCTAGGAGGGAATATGTTTCAAGACTATGAAGTTATTAAAGCTACGAAGGACTTAAGTTCAAAGGTTTTGAAAGGGACAAAAGGTACTATTTTATTAACATATGACACAAACATGCTACCACAATATGAGGTTGAGTTTGTAAATGAAAACGGAGACACATTAGATATATTAACAGTTTCCGAAGAGGATATAGAGAAGTAAGAATTTTTATCCCCTGCCCCCCTATAATGGGAAGCAGGGGATTTTCCTTTGTTATTTCGTAACGTTATCTTTTTGTAATGAACATAATAGATTGCCCACCCTTGTTTTCGAACAAGTTAAACTTGTCTACCCGTTTCTACAAGGACACCGCCGAAACGGTAACAGAGTACAAATATGACGGCCTCTCCGGAGTGACCGCAGTTATCGATCAGCTAAGCCAGAAAACGAAGTTTGCATACACTTATGATCGTTCCGGCAACCGGGAGACAGTCACCGATGCCCTGGGGAATACCTATACCTACCGGTAGGGCAACCTGAACTGCGGAAGACCTTACGTTTAAAAAGGTATGAGGCTATCTCACAACATCGAGAGTCTATTTGTCATATGTTAATAAAAAAGTGTTGGTGAAAAGGTAATGTATAAATACCCTCTACCATCGGACAGGCTGGAGGTTATCTTTTCCCTTCACAAAGCATATGCATTACTTAAGACAGGCTGAGCTTGGTCGACTTGTGGGACTGCCAGCCAAGTATTCCTCAGGAGGGGATTCGATGACCTGGAAGGAAGAACGGAAAAAATGGCAAAATCAATTAGCCAATATTTTAGAAATCCCGAAAGATATTGCCCTTGATTTACCAAAGATCGTCTTGATTGGTAGTATTCAGGCCTTTGTTGAAAACCATAAAAGCATTCTGGAATATACCCCTGAGCTAATTAGAATTCGGGTTTCGACCGGAGAGGTTGCCATCAAGGGTAGCAACTTGTTCTTGCGTAACATCTTAATGCACGAGATCGCCATCGAGGGTCAGATCAGTGCTATCGAGCTGCGGGAGTGACCTGAGGTTCGAGGTTCGAAGTTCAAAGTTCGAATGCCCGCACAGTTTCGGGTCGGGATATCCATTAAGAGTGTTTCTAGGTTACATCGGGATAGAAATCCTTAGTCAGATGGAGATGTTAGTGAGGTGGAAGGGTTGTCGTTTCAACGGATCTGGTCCTGGTTGCTGGGCTTTCTGGTAATTAGGGTCGAAGGAGAATCCTTAGAAAAATTCGTAAATATGGCTGCCAGCAGGGGGATTGTCATCTGGGACATCATCAAAATGAAGAACAATAACATTATTATCAAGGTACGGATTAGCAGTCTGCGCCCCTTGCGCCATATTCGGCAACGGGTGGGCTGTCGAATCAGTATTTTGAGTAAAGAGGGCTTACCCTTTTGGCTCTGGCAGTTACGGCGCCGAAAGCTCTTAACAGCAGGCGGACTGCTGTTTGTAATCACCCTTTATGTGATGGCCTCATTTGTGTGGTTCATCGAAATTAACGGCACAGCTCGCATTCCAGAGGCGGAAATACGGAAAGTGCTAGCCAACGAGGGCTTAGAACCATGGGTTTGGAAACGCAACTTAGATCTGAACGAACTAGGAAAAAGCCTTACCAACCAGATTTCCGGGTTAGCCTGGGCTGGTTTGGAGATGCGCGGCACTAGAATTATCGTCAGAGTAGTAGAAAAAGTGCTACCAAATCCCAAAGCCTCCCAGTCCCCAGCCGATGTAGTCGCCAAGCGAGAGGGGCTTGTTACGGAAGTGTTAGTCTTAGAGGGAGAAGCTAAGGTCAAAGCTGGTGAAGTAGTGCAACCAGGACAGGTACTAATTGCCGGCGAAGTTCACCCTCCGGAACGGCCGGGTGGGGTAACTGCCATAGAGGAAGAGGGCACAGCAATTCCAGTTCCGGTCCGTCAGGTTTCGGCCAGAGGAATTGTTAAAGCCCGCACTTGGCACCAAAGCTACGGCCAGGCCCAACTTGTTGAAAAAGGTTTGCGTTTTTCGGGAGCATCAGTTGAACGAATTAGTATTAAATGGGGGAGTCGGGAAATAATTATCAAAGGGCCAAAAGTCATTCCCTACGCCTACCTTGACAGGACGGAGTCGCGGAAAAAACTGCCATCATGGAGGAATATTGTAATCCCTGTCGAAGTTATTAATACTGTTTTTCGTGAACTAGTCCCTTATAGTATTGAGCATGATCTCGAGGAAGCAACTCAATTGGCACTCCAAAAAGCCAGAGCCGAGCTACAACCAAAGCTGGCTCCTGAGTATAAACTTTTGAAGGAACGGGTTGAAGAGGTTCCGACAGGGCAAGAGTACGTAATTAAACTGCGCCTGACTTTGGAGACCCTCGAAGATATTGGCAAGGTACAATACTGGAAGTAAGCTTGAGGGGGTTTTTATACACTTGTCAAATCAATTGGAAGAAAAGTTAATGGTCGGAAATGATGGGGAGGCAGCTAGCATTTTTGGCTACCGTGACGAGCATCTGAATACAATTGAACAAAATTTTGCTGTTAAAATTGTAGCCAGGGGTAGTGAAATCCTGCTGCAGGGTGCTCCCGAAGAAGTCAGGAAAGTAAAATTAGTCTTCCAAGAACTTTTAGAATTAGTGCGCAAAAATCAAGCGGTTACTACCCAAGAAGTTTATTACATTATCAAATTGGTTAAAGATGGTCAGCAGGAAATCATGTCTGACATTATTAATGATGTGGTATTTTTCTCTGCTAAGGGTAAAGCGATTAAGCCTAAGACCTTAGGTCAAAAGCAGTACCTGCAGGCTATCAGAAACCATGATATTGTGTTTGGGATTGGACCAGCAGGAACAGGTAAAACTTATTTGGCAGTCGTAATGGCAGTCCAGGCTCTCAAAAATCGCAAGGTTAGTAAAATTATCTTAACCCGACCGGCAGTTGAAGCAGGTGAAAAACTCGGCTTTTTACCAGGTGATTTGCAAGAAAAGGTCGACCCATACTTGAGGCCACTTTATGATAGTCTCTTTGATGTACTAGGACAAGAAACCACCCAAAAGTATTTAGAACGGGGGGTTATTGAGATTGCCCCGTTAGCTTATATGCGTGGACGGACGCTCGAGGACTCCTTTATCATTCTTGATGAAGCCCAAAACACCACCACTGAACAAATGAAAATGTTCCTAACTAGAATCGGAGTTGACTCAAAAGCGGTAATTACTGGTGATGTGACCCAGGTCGACTTGCCGAGAGGGCAGTTTTCTGGTTTAATAGAAGTGCAGCAGGTGTTGAAAAATATTGTGGGTATTGCTTTTTACTATTTATCTGAGCAAGATGTGGTTCGCCACCCACTTGTTCGGAAAATTGTCGAAGCCTACCGCATCTATAGCCTGCCAGACAGTGTTAGGAGTTGACAGATATGCCTGCTTGGAAAATTCTCTGGGGGACCTGGTTAGAAGGTAAAGTAGGTAATTGGTTGAGACAAAGGGCGTGGCAAAGGTTTTTAACTGCCATCGTGATCTTTTTCTCCTTTAGCGCCTTGATTGGGATTAATTTCTTGCCAGAGAATTTAAATCTCAAGGTAGGACAAGTATCCCCCAAAGATATATTGGCACCAAAGAGTGTTGTTTACCAGGATCAGGCTGCTACCGAAACCTTGCGACAGGCTGCGGCTGCTAGGATTCTGCCTGCCTATGACCTGGAACCAGAGGTAATTCAAATTGCTGAAAACAACATCCATAACTTCCTCGAAAAAGTTAGGACGCTGCAACTAAATACTGCCCAAAATGAACAGGCTAAAATAACTCAACTTAAGACTGGTTTGGCCTTTGATCTTACCGAACGGCAAGCTAAACAGTTATTACGTTATAATACCGAGACCTTATCTCTGATTGAGGACAGTTCCCGTCAGCTCTTACGGCAAGTACTGGCCGATGGTTTGGAACAAGAGAAAATCAAAGAAGAGCAAGTAGCCTTAAGTAACACAATCGATGAATTGCCAGTTCGTCCAGAACAAAAGGAAAGTATCAAGTTACTGGCGATTAATCATCTTCAACCCAATAAAGTCTATAATGAGCCGGAAACCAACCGTCGGATTCAGGCAGCTCGCGAATCAGTTATTCCGGCCACGCAAACCATCCTACATAAGCAAAAAATCATCAGTAAAGGCGATGTCGTGACCAAAGAACACATCCAGAAGTTAGAGGCACTAGGCTTACTGCTAGCTACCTCTGCTTGGACAATCATGCTGGGGATTGGCTTTTTGGTCCTGATTACAATGTTTTTAGTGATGGGTTATATTCGCCACTTTTTACCGAGCATTTATCGGCAAGAGCATTTGCTGATTTTGCTGGGTATTATCGCGTTTATTACTCTACTAATTGCCAGAGGGGTGCTTGCGATTGGTTTTGCTGATCGCCCAGAATTATCTGAGATTATGGGCTACATGGTTCCGATTGCAGCTGGTAGTATGTTGATTACCATCCTGTTAGATGCCCACTTAGCAATAGTTATGACTTTACTACTAAATGCCTGGTTAGGTGTGTTGACAGGCTTCCAATTAAGATTTGCATTAGTTGGTATGGTGACTGGCTTAGTGGCTATTTATAGCGTTTCTCACCTCAGTCAGCGTTCTGACCTGGCTAAAGCTGGCTTGATTAACGTCGGATTCTCCGCAGCTTTGTCGGTTATTGCTATTGGGATGGTAACCGGGATGGATCTCTCCCTTACTGCTTGGGGTGTTCTCCTGGCGCTTGGCAATGGAATTTTGGCTGCGGTCTTGACAGGAGGAGTTTTACCGTTTTTAGAATCCTCCTTTGGGATTACTACAGCCGTAAGATTACTGGAAATCTCCAATCCGAATACCTCTTTGCTGAAAAAGCTGCTGATGGAGGCACCTGGTACTTACCATCACAGTATTATTGTTGGTAATATGGCGGAAGCGGCGGCAGATGCTATTGGTGCCAATTCGCTCTTAGTACGTGCTGGGGCTTATTATCATGATGTCGGTAAAACCAAGCGCCCTTACTTTTTCATTGAGAACCAACTAACCAATGAGAGTCCACATGATAAAATTGCTCCCTCGCTGAGCACCTTAATTATTACCTCCCATGTGCGGGATGGTGTGGAGATGGCCAGAGAACAAAAACTACCTGCTAAAATCATAGATATTATTGAACAACATCATGGTACTGGTTTGGTCTCATATTTTTATCACCTAGCTAAAGAAAATGATAAACATGAATCCGTCCATGAGGAGAGTTTTCGCTATGATGGGCCCAAACCCCAAACTAGAGAAGCAGCTTTAGTCATGTTGGCTGACTCGGTAGAGGCAGCAGTCCGGGCTCGTAAACAAGCATCCTTAGGTGACCTCGAGGGCTTAGTCAGGGAAATTATTAAAAATAAACTGGCTGATGGGCAGTTGGATGAATGTAACCTTACCTTTAGAGACTTACATACCATTGCTAATGCCTTCATGAAAGTGTTATCTGGAATTTATCACAATAGAATAGAGTATCCTGACCAGATGATTAAAGAGATGGAGAGGAGAAAGTTAAAAGATGCCAATCTTCGTCACTAATATGCAGGAGGTAGTCCCAGGCGCAGGAACATGGGAGGAATTAATCCAAACAGTGCTTAGTACTGCCATGGATCAAGAAGGACTAAGCCTAGCTGCTGAGGTCAGTGTTGTTTTTGCGGATGACCAGTATATTCATACCTTGAACCGAGACTACCGAGGAGTGGATCGCCCGACAGATGTCCTTTCCTTTGCCATGCAGGAATCACTAGAGGAAGAGCCCGAAATCTTTGGTGACAGCGACGATGCTGAAGATATCCTACTAGGTGATATCATCATCTCACTAGAGGCTGCGATCAGACAGGCCGCAGAATATAATCACAGTGTAGAACGAGAGCTAGCATTTCTGGCAGTGCATGGTTTACTGCACCTCTTAGGTTACGATCATCTCGAAGCAGATGAAACTCAAGAGATGCGAAAGCGTGAAGAAGCAATCTTGGGCAGCATGGAATTGACTCGATAAACGGTTTAGATGCTAGAAACTTTAACTTGCTAAATGGCTAGGAAGGTAAGAAACAATGCGGGCAGAAAACTTTGCGGCAAGTTTTAAATTTGCTGTTGCGGGCCTAGTTTATGCATTGAAGACCCAGCGTAATCTGAGGCTTCACATGCTGGCAACTCTAGTAGTGTTCGGCTTAAGCTACTACCTGCAGCTCACAGTGACAGAGCTGCTTTTTGTTGTTTTTGCAACAGCCCTAGTAATCATGATGGAAATGGTTAATACTGCGGTAGAAGCAGTGGTCGATTTAGCGTCTGAGGAATTGCATCCCCTTGCGCGGATAGCCAAAGATGTCGCTGCAGGGGCAGTTTTAGTCAGCGCAATAAATGCCTTAGTAGTAGCCCTCCTGGTTTTGTGGCCGAGGGTATCTAAACTGCTGTAAGGGGTATGACGATGAAAAATTGGACAACAAACCTAGTAAGTAAAATGGTGAAGCTAAGAGGGGCTGGGAGCTGTAATAGGCTGGTTGGCTCAATTGTTATGTTGTGCTTATTTACTACGGCCTTGGCTGGCTGTGGCTTATTAAATAAGGACAAGCAAACTCAACAAGAGAGCAAGAGTCCCACTGAACAAAACTCAAGTAATGGCAAGGCACAGGAAGAGCCAAAGCAGCCAGTGCTCCAGGATCCAGCTATTAATCCCTTAACAGGGCTTTTAGTTGAAAAAGCTAACTTGGCTCGCCGGCCTCTGGCGGTGATGGTTGAAAATGCCCTGCCAGCTCGGCCCCAATCAGGATTAGCACAAGCAGATCTCATCTACGAGGTGCTGGCTGAGGGCAGCATAACTCGCTTTATGGCTATTTATTACGCGGGTGATGCTAGCTCTGTAGGACCTATCCGCAGTGCGCGGCCCTACTTTTTAGCCAGATCCCAGGAATATGCTGCCATCTACGTCCATGCTGGTGGTAGTGCAGAGGCTTTAGCTCAGCTGAAGTCGAGTAAAATAGCGGATTTGGATCAATTTAGAAATAATTATCCTTTCCGACGGGCCAAGGATCGCAAGGCACCTCATAACCTCTATGGTGACACCTTAAAAATGCGTGAGGTAGCAGTTAAAAAGTGGCCGAAACAACAAGAAGTTCCGGCCTTTGCCTTTCTAGAAAAGGGCCAGCAGAATCCAGCGGGCGTTGCGGCTCTGGTTGCCATTATTAATTACGCCACTAAGGTGAGTGAAGTTAAATATGTCTTTAATGCTGGGGAAGGCTTGTACTATCGTTTTAACGGAGGACGTGAGCATAAAGATGCTGTTTCCGGCAAACAGTACACAGCAAGTAATATTATCGTCCAATTTACCGGTTCAAAGGTAATCGATACCGAAGGACGTCGTCAAATTGAGATGGTTGGTAAAGGTAAAGGGGTTTTATTCACTGGTGGTCAGCGCTATGATTTACAGTGGACTAAAGCTGGCAAGTCCTCTACTACCAGCTTTTCCTTAAATAACGGCCAAGAAATGCTGCTAAACCCTGGACAGACTTGGATTCAAGTAGTACCGCTTGGCACCAAAATAACAAGTGAATAGATAAAGGGGATGGCAAGGATGGATCAAACACTGGAAGATGACTTAATAGCGGCGGCCAAAGCAGCCCAACAACTAGCCTATGCCCCCTATTCGAAGTTCCGGGTAGGAGCAGCGCTCTTAACCGCGAAGGGGCAGGTTATTACCGGTTGTAATGTCGAGAATGCTTCCTACGGTCTTTGCAATTGTGCCGAGCGCACCGCTGTTTATCGAGCTATTGCCGAGGGAGAGCGTGACTTCCAGGCCATTGCGATAATAGGTGATACTGAGCAGCCCTGTGCACCTTGTGGAGCCTGTCGCCAAGTGCTGGTGGAGTTCAATCCCGATATGCAGGTAATTATGACGAGCCCAACGGGAGCTAAGCAAATCATGACGGCAGCTGAATTACTGCCTAATTATTTTAGAGGAGGCCTATAAATCATGACCTATCGTTCAGGCTTTGCAGCCATCGTCGGCCGACCAAATGTGGGCAAATCAACCTTGCTCAACCAATTATTAGGTCAAAAAATTGCTATTATGTCTGATAAACCTCAAACCACCAGGAACAAAATACGTTGTGTGCTAACTAGGGACGATGCCCAAATTGTTTTCATTGATACCCCAGGGATGCATAAGCCCTTTGACCGCCTGGGAGAAATGATGATGGAAAGTGCCGATAGTGCCCTTCGGGAAGTAGATGTAATTCTTTTCCTGGTAGATGTTACCAGTCCTCCGGGCGCTGGTGACCGTTATATTATGAGACAGCTGCAAACTGTTAACACTCCAGTTTTCTTGATTATTAATAAAGTTGACCTAATCACTAGAGAAGAAATCTTGCCCATGATTGCCCAGTACTCGGAGATAATGGAGTTTGCCGAAACCATCCCACTTTCTGCACTAAAGGGTGATAATACTTCGCGCTTAGTGGATACTTTGATTAAGTACCTGCCGGAAGGTCCACAATACTATCCTGAGGATATGGTGACCGACCATCCAGAAAGATTCATCGCTGCAGAGCTAATTAGAGAAAAAGTACTGCACTTAACCAAAGAAGAAATTCCCCATGCCATTGCGGTGGATGTGGAAGAAATGAAGGAACGGGAAAATGGTAAGGTTTACGTGCAAGCAACCATTTATGTTGAACGGGAATCTCAAAAGGGTATTCTAGTCGGTAAAAATGGCGAGATGTCCAAAAGAATTGGGCAACTAGCTCGTTCGGATATTGAAAATCTTTTAGGCTCAAAAGTCTACTTAGAGTTATGGGTCAAGGTGAAAAAAGACTGGCGTAACCGCGAAGGAATTTTGCGGAGCTTTGGTTTTGACCGGAAATCCCAAGAATAGCTGGAGGAATAACATGATTTTAGAGGACTTAACAGCGGAAACTTTAGCTAAGACCATTGACCATACTTTACTTAAGCCAGAGGCCACTACTGCTCAAATCAAGCAATTATGTCAGGAAGCGAGGCAAGCTGGCTTTGCTTCTGTTTGTGTCAATCCCTGTCATGTTCCAATTGCGGTGGAGGCACTGCACGGAACGGAGGTACTGGTCTGTACTGTCATAGGCTTCCCGCTCGGGGCTAACACCTCTCACCTGAAAGCACTGGAAGCAGAACAGGCAGTCCAGTCAGGAGCATTAGAAGTAGATATGGTCATCAATATCGGGTCACTCAAGGCTGGGGAGCTGCCCAAGGTTCGCGATGACATCAAAGCCGTGGTTCAGGCAGCTAGGCAAGCAAATAGCCTGGCGAGAGTCAAAGTAATTTTGGAAACTTGCTTGCTTACTGAAAAGGAAAAGGTAACTGCCTGCTTGCTGGTTCAGGAAGCTGGTGCCCATTTTGTCAAGACCTCAACTGGCTTTAGTACAGGTGGTGCCACGGTGGAGGATATCAGTCTCATGAAAACTACCATTGGTGACAACCTCAAAATTAAAGCTTCAGGTGGAATTCGCGACTGGCCAACAGCTTTAAAAATGTTGGAGGCGGGAGCTGACCGGATTGGTGCCAGTGTGGGGGTTGCTATTTTGCAAGATTTTTTAGCGACTACAAAAAATAAAAATTAATTCTAGGCATAGGAATAAATTTACTGGAAAAAATATAAACGTAGGCTCGGGTGAAATCTGTGGGAGTTTAAAAGTCTGAAGCCATTGTTTTGCGCTCGCGAAAACTTAATGAGGCTGATAATCTCATTACTTGGTTTTCACGGGAGCATGGTAAAATCCAGGCAGTGGCAAAAGGTGTTCGTAAACCCAACAGTAAGAAGCGGGGAGGAGTGCAACTTTTCACCCACGGGAAATTTCTCCTCTATACTGGTCGCACACTCGACCATATTACGCAGTGTGAAAGCAATAATTCTTTTGGTAAGTTAACAGCAGATTTACGACTGTTTGCCCATGCCTCCTACCTAGTAGAGATTCTCGAGGGCATGTTAGTCGAAAGTGAACCACAACCAGAAGTATTTCTACTCCTACTTACCTGTCTACATTTATTGGAACTCCATGATCCGGAACTCTTAGTTCGTGCCTTTGAAATCCGCTTGGCTAACCTGTTAGGGTACAAACCAGAACTAGTCCACTGTGTCCATTGTGGTCAAGAACGGCCCTTTAAACAAGTCAAATTCAGTGCCGCCCTCGGTGGAATTCTTTGCCCTGCTTGCTGGGGTGAAGATGCATTTGCAAGCAAGTGCAACCTTGGGACAATCAGTGCCTTGCAACAGTTAGAAAAAATGGATTTGCGAAGACTTGGAGTACTAAAACTTAATATTGAACTCCGGGAGGAAATGGCCAAACTTCTCCGCTTGTTTTTAAGCTACCGGCTCGAAAAAAAGATTAAAGCCTGGGATTTTCTGCAGTTAATGAACACCCAACAAACTGAAGATGCAGGAAAGGAGATATAATTGTGGAACGAGGACAAGGTAAAAGACGTGGCAAAGAAGAGGGTCAACGGGGAAATAGTTTGCGTTCCAGTAGACAGCTTTTTGAAGAAGATATCGATAAATTAGAATTAATCCGTGAACGCTTTGCAGTCTCCTTCCGGCAAGCCAAGGAAGCACTTAATGCCGCTGGGGGTGATCTAGTCGAGGCTTTGAGTTTTCTCGAGGATCAAGCAAAAGCTCCGGCTGAAGAGTTTATGCACAGAGCAACAGATATGGCGGAAGAATATTTGGC
>CAZKEO010000022.1:0-11184 GCA_964551785.1 uncultured Eubacteriales bacterium
AAGTCTTTAATAATCCGCTTGTTGATAACTTGAGGTGCTTCGGGTCGATTCGGTGTAATGGCAGCAATCTTTCCCTCGGCTGTATATTCAACATCGTAAAAGGCAGGTACATAGATACCTGCTATTTGGGCTAACTTGGTAAGTAACCCAGCTTTGCCACCTGGCTTGGTTTGCTTCCAGACTCGGACTAGCTCCAAAACTTCATTTAGCACCTCTTCCCCTTCACCGATCACAAAGAAATCAATAAAGGGAGCTAAAGGCTCAGGGTTAAAAGCACAGGGCCCGCCTGCCATAATTAAGGGATCTTCTTCCTTCCTGTCAGGGCTGTAGAGTGCAATCTGGGCTAGGTCTAACATGTTGAGGATATTAGTAAAACTCATCTCATACTGAAGGGTAAAGCCTACTAAGTCAAAATCCTGCAAAGGACGTTTGTTTTCTAGACTAAATAGCGGTAGGTTGTGCTTTCTTAGCTCTTGTTCCAAATCAACCCACGGGGCAAAGACACGCTCCATCAGCGTATCAGGCCGAGCATTGACAATATGGTAGAGAATTCTGGTACCCAAATGGGACATCCCTACTTCATAGACATCAGGAAAACAAAAGGCCATTTTTAGCTCTGTCTGAGCCCAATCCTTCTTAATCTCATTCCATTCATTCCCAGTATAACGACTAGGTTTTAATACCCGAGGCAAAACTCGCTCCTCAAGAAAGCTTTCTAAATTTCGTGTCATTATTTGCATCCTTCCTGCCAATCAAGTCGTTGAAGAAACATCGTGCTAATTCAAGTAGCTTGTACTGACATTGTGCTAATTTAAGCATATCTTTTATCTGACCCCGCCAGGTTTGCATCGACTTTTATTGATAGTATATCCTTTTGGGCGCTAACTTCATAATATTCTACACATTAGTAATAATATCCTTTCATAAGGCCTAAGAAAATCATTCAATCCTCTTTCAGCAAGAAAAATAGTTAGGGCTGGTTTAGCAAACTACTTAAGGGAGTAGCATAGCCTTGCTCCAGCAGGCCTCTAACTAACTGGTCTTCAGTTAACATTCCCAGCATTCTTTGCTTTTGATCCAAGACTAGCACCAAGTGGTATTTCTGGGGTACAAACAATTGGATTACTTCTTTCACCGGAGCGTCCTCCCGGCCTGCTAACACTTGGGCTGTTAATAAACCCTTAGCTGCCAATTCACTTTGCTTTCTCGTTAGCGAGTGCAAGAACACATAAATTGCCTGAGAGCGTTCTTTGGATGCTGCAATAAATAGAAACAAGACAATGATAAAAAAATCTAAGCCAGTAATCTCAAAGTATAGTCCCGCCAAGCCTAGCAAGCCGAGCAGGATAGCTAGCCCTTTACCCATACTAGCCGCAAGTTCGGTAGCCTCTTTAATACCCACTCGAGGGGCTAAAAAGGCCCGGTAAATCCGGCCTCCATCCAAGGGTAATGCCGGCAGCAAATTAAAAGCCAACATCAAGATGTTGGCTCTTACTAAAAACCCTGCCTCATCTGAAAGCCAGAATTGTTCGCTACCAATTCCATAAGTTTTCATACACCAGAGGATTAGCAATAGCAAAGCATTACTGATCGGTCCAGCTAAAGCTACCTTTAGCTCGACCGCTGGTCGCAGTTCCAGCAAGTTCTCCATTCTAGCGACTCCACCAAAAGGCAGTAGTTCAATTTCACTGACTTGAATGCCCAACCTGCGCGCTACCAGTGTATGAAAGATCTCATGATAGAGTACTAACACAAAAACTACCAAGGCCTTCACAAGCACTCCAGCTAAAAAATATAAACCAAGGAGAGCTAGAAAATAAGGATTCAGCACTAGTTTTATTCCGCCAATACTTCCTAATCTCATCCCTACACAGCCCTCCCCCTGCACTTTTTACCTCTTAAAATTCCTTTCAAATACCGTCCTCATTTAGTTTGCTCCAGGGATCTACTAACTCCCCTTTTTCTCTAATTTCAAAGTGTAGGTGAGGTGTGTCTTTACTCCCTGTTTCCCCAACAGTTCCGATGTAATCTCCTTCTTTGATAATTTGATCATCCTCAACTAGAATTTTATCCAAATGGGCATAGAGTGTGATAATCTCGCCATTATGACTCAGTTGCAGATATTTCCCCAGTTCTTCACTCTCGCCAAGCTTCACAACCTTGCCATCTAAAACTGCAGCTACTTTAGTGCCTAATTTGGCCTTAATATCAATACCCTCATGATACCTTTTCAGACCATCCTGCTCATCATTCACCCAGCCATATTTTTTAATTACTGTACCATTCAGGGGGATGGTCATTTTTACTGTAAGCGTATTACTGATTGTATTGTCACCAGGCTTTAAATCTCCTTGGCTCCCCAGTACGGGCAAATTGATTTGATTCTCCGTACCCCCCCGTTGGGTTTTGGGTTGCTCAGTATTTTGCTCACTTTTGGGCACGTTTTGCTCTGTTTGCTGGCCCACAGTGGGCACTACCCCACCATTAGGGTTAACTGGACCACCCGCAATTTCCGGGAAAACCAGTTTCACAATACGACCCATAATAGGTTCATAATTGACATCTACATTGAGCATATATTTAACTGCTCGAGAAGCAACCTTGCTAGTAGGATCTTGCTTGTCGTAAATCCCGATCGCTACCATGAACAGCAAAATTGCAACTAGCGTCTGGATTAAGAACTTATTAGTAATTACACTCTTGAACCAACCACCCCCAGATGGACTACCATAATGGTCGTAGTTCCATTTCGAGACCCGCTTATTAGCAGGCCAGCGTTCACTCCAACCATTGTCATAATATTTCCGATCCCAGTCCCAGTTGTCCCGTTTATGCTGTTGATCCGGGTTCTGCGTCGCCTCCAGTTGTACTGGTTTGACGTCCTCTGACTCACGTCGTTCCCAGATTATTTTATTACCAAACATTTTTTTGGTATGACCCCTCTTACTTTGCTCGCCGGTCCACTTATGCCAGATGTTTGCCATCTGTGTTTCCTCCCTCCTGAACTTCTAATAGATTGTATTAGGACAAGTCGCGATTTATGCCTTGTCCGGAGGGTGAATTTTTGTTTGATTTGGGGAACTTGGCTTGGCTTCTATTTGGGGTCTATGCTGGGGTCACAGGTAGGTCCCAAAAAAAATCCTGGCCAAACCCCAAATCTTCGGGGAGCTGGCCAAGAATAAAAAAGGACTGGGCCAACCCCGAAGGATTAACCCATTCTAATTTTTCGCTTCACTCATCTATTCATCGTCATCGTCATCGTCATCGTCATCTTCGTCTTCTTCTCTGTCTTCCTTATGCTGTTTGTCTTTTTTACCATTACCATTTTTGTCTTTATTGTCTTTTCGGTCTTTAGATTTATCGTCTTTATGATCTTTGTCTTTATCGTCTTTATGATCTTTATCGTCATCATCTTTGTCGTCTTCATCCGTATCTTGTTGATAACGGGAGGCCTTGATGATTGTAACTTTTTGGTCAGCATTTAACGTAAGTTTTACAACATATTTGGCTTGCAGAGCTGTTAGCGCAATAGCTTTCCCATTTAACTTAATCACAGCATCCTTGGCAACTGCATAGGTAGTAAGTTTAGGTATATTAGTACTATATTTATGTTCTTTTTCCCAGCCATTCTCGTCGATGGTAATTTTATCATTATATACCGCAGCCACCACCCCGTTTACCGTAACTGGCTCTACCTCGATATACTGTGCTACACCTTGTTGATCGAGCACAATTTCCGCTTTTGAACCGGGGGCAATATCTTTAAGAAAGGCGCTATTATCATTTATATAGATTAAGGCAGCGCTGGCGACTGGGTATGTAACTACAGTATTTAGCGCGTTATTATTTAGATTGTCTTCTTCGTCATCATCATGATTCAGCTTAAGCGTGATGGTGCCCTGATAAACTTGGCTATATACAGCAGAATTAACCTGGTTCTGTGCTAACACTGACACTACAATTCCTTCTGCTTTGTTCTTAAATTGGCCTGGGATAGGCAGTTCCTTGATGGACAATCCCAGCATCACAGCTATCTCTGCTCTGGTAACTGGTTTATATGGGCGGAAACTACCGTCTGGATAGCCAGATATTAGTTGTTTATATGCAACAGCTGCTACATAACCCAGTGAATCAGCGGAGATTTTATTAGCATCATTAAACGGTAAATTGATACTTACTGGTTTGAGTCCCAATACTTTAGCAACCAGCTTGACAACCCATTCACGACTGGCTGCTTTATTAGGCTGGAAATTTCCGGACAAGTCTGTTTCTATGTAACCTTTTTTAAGTGCCAGGGCAATTGCTTTTTGCGCCCAGAGCGGAATGTTTTCGGCATCTTTAAACACAAGTAGGCTTGAGTCCACTACCATCTGATCAATTTCATTCTGTAGCCCTGCTGCCCGCATGGCTAAAACAACTGCTTCAGCTTTACTTACAGGCTTGTTGGGTCTAAAGGAACCATCCTCGTAACCGCAGATAATATTTTCAGCCTTCATTTTCATAATGCTTTTCAAGGCCCATTTTGCCTCATCAATATCTTTAAACTTCATGGTAACTTGCACCGAATTGTCAGCATTTACTTTAAGATCAATATTACGCGTTTTGTTTGCATAGGCGACTGGCATCATGATTCCCAACATGAATATACCAAGCAGCAGTGAGGTTAGTATTTTTTTCTTTTTCATATAACGTCCTCCTTCAGTAAATTATTGTGTTCATAAACTATTCTTTCAATCGCTCACCTCCAAAGGGCTTGATAACTTTACTAATACGCACATCAGACATTTTGTGTGTAATCAATGACTCCCTTTTTTTCTCACTATTCAATACGAAACAGACCAACATTTTTTGGGGGGCTTACCCTTTTTTTTAAGTAAACCCCACACCTGCAAAACAAAAATTGGACTGACTCAAAACCTAAAGGTTCACCCCCGTCCAATTTGGATTGACTGCTGAAACCGTAACTTTTGCCTTCGCATCTAGACATTCAACACCAGGCCGATGGCAATCATGTTAGTCATCATAGAACTGCCCCCGTAACTGAAAAAGGGTAGTGGAATCCCGGTTATAGGCATAATGCTTACCGTCATCCCAATATTAATTAGCAGGTGAAAGGCAATCATCGACACAACTCCGGTTACCAAGAGGGTGCCAAAAGTATCCTTGGCTTGGGCAGCAATTCTGATGCCGCGGTAGAGTACTACTAAGAACAGTAACAATAAAATCGTGGCTCCGATGAAGCCTAATTCCTCGCCAACAACTGAGAAGATAAAATCTGTGTGCTGAGCCGGTAGAAAATTTAGCTGGTTCTGCATCCCCTTAAATAGACCTTTACCAGTCAAGCCGCCGGAACCAATTGCGATTTGCGACTGAATGACATGATAACCTGCTCCGGCGGGGTCACTATAAGGATCAAGGAAAATGGTTAAGCGCTTAACCTGATATGCTTCTAAAGTAATCTTAAGTCCATATTTTAGATGGGCATATAAGACTCCAAAGCCGGCCGCCCCACCTGTTGTAATAAGTCCTATCAGATGCCAGGGATTAGCACCCCCAATAAACAGCATCCCCAACATAATGGCCATAAACACCATCGCTGTCCCTAAATCAGGTTGTAGCAAAATCAAAAACATGGGAATCCCAACATGAACAAAGCTACCAAACAGATTTGTTAAATTCTGTAACTGACCTTGTCGTTTACTGAGATAATCCGCAAAAGTGATAATAATGCTAATTTTGGCAAACTCCGAGGGTTGGATCACCAAAGGTCCAATTTCAATCCAACTTTGAGCCCCTCCTGCTATCTTGCATTTAATCTCGACGATGACCAGTATTATGATGTTAGCTAGGTAAAACCAGCGTGAATATCGACCTAAGTCATTATAACTGAGCCTCAGGATGAAACCTACTAACAACGAACCGATTATAACTGAGATTATTTGCCTTTCTACCTTCCCGAAAGGGTCAGCACGGTTGGCCTGGGTAACATGGGTAGCACTACTGATAATTACTAGTCCAAATATAATAATGGCTAGGCACACTATTATCAAGGTGAAATCTAAATTGCGTATTAGTTTTTTGTCTAGCACCCTATATACCTCCGGTTACTTGAACTTTAGCTACTTAATTATTATACCCAAGTATCAGAAGCATGTCCAACAAAACTACTCTGCCCGCACACCTACTACATCAGGCATTGCTCCAGCTCTTTTTCAAATCCTGTTATGAAAAAAGTGCTAATTCAGTTCGAATTAGCACTTTAGGGCTTAGCATAAAAATGTAGTTCCCTTAATTTCCAAGGTTCCTAACCAATTTTTTCGGCCACTTCATCAGTTAGATTTCGCTTCATCCGTAAAACCGGGATGTTGGCCACCAGGGCCACGGTATTATCACTGCTATCCAAATTGACCTCCAGCGCAGCTTCATCAATCTCCATATAACTAGAGATAACCTTTATTAAGTCATTCTTTAAAGCTTCAATGAGCTGAGGTGAAACACTAGCTCGGTCATGAACCAAAACTAGCCGTAATCTTTCCTTAGCTACATTCTTACTAGTATTGTTTTCCTTGCCAAAAAATTTCCCCAAGAATTCTATCAATGTCAACATCAGCGCCCCCTTTCGCAAACAGCTATTTCATGCCGATCATTTTCTTCAGCATACCTACTAGACCCGTACTGGCCTCTAAATCCATAAAAGGTATCGTCTCTCCAGCAATCCGCCGGGTTATATTTCGATAAGCTTGGCCTGCCCGGGAGGCTTGATCAAGCACAGCAGGTTCACCTCTGTTGGTGGATACAATGATGGTCTCATCATCTGGCACAACCCCAATTAAGCTGATTGCGAGAATATCAATCATATCATCAATACCCATCATATCGCCTTTTTTCACCATCTGGGGACGTAACCGGTTAACTATTAAGACTGGATCTCTTAATTCTGCTGCTTCCAACAGTCCTATGATCCGGTCAGCATCTCTTACAGCTGATACTTCTGGGGTAGTTACTACGATAGCGCGCTCTGCTCCGGCGATTGCGTTTCTAAAACCCTGCTCAATTCCAGCCGGACAGTCTATTACCACAAAATCGAAGTCTTCTTTAAGGTCTGCACAGAGTTGTTTCATTTGTTCTTGTGAAACTGCAGATTTATCCTTGGTCTGAGCAGCTGGGAGCAAGTATAAACCTTCAAAACGTTTATCCTTAATCAGAGCCTGCCTGAGTTTACAGTTTTCAGAGGTGACATCCACGATATCATAAACTATTCTGTTTTCTAGGCCCAAGACCACATCTAGGTTACGTAGTCCGATGTCAGTGTCCACCAACACTACCTTTTTGCCTAAGGCTGCTAAGCCTGTCCCAAGATTGGCGGTAGTGGTAGTTTTACCAACCCCTCCTTTACCTGATGTTATAACGATTACCTCTCCCATGAACGCTGTTCCTCCTCTTTTCAAGTCTGTTTCTTTGACTTTATCGCCGGGTACCGAGCTTGTCCCCCGGAGGTTGGTACCTTTGAATAACTACGACGCCATCAACAATTTTGGCTGTTTCTGCCACTCCTGGATCAGGATATATTCCATCCGGCGATCTGGTAATCTGGTCCGCAATGCGAAGTTGAGTAGGTAATAACCTAAAAGCTGTTACTACCGCGTCGGCATTTCCTATGGCACCAGCATGAACAACCCCACGTAATGAACCCATTACTACCACATTGCCACCTGCCACAATCTCTGCCCCAGGATTCACATCTCCTAGCACTACCACATTCCCGTGGTAATGAATACTCTGTCCTGAACGCAGGGTGCGCTTGACCAGAACAGTTGCTTCATCAGCAAACTCTTCTGTCTCAGGTGAGCCAGTATAGGTATTATTGGCAGCTTCCTGCCCTATTCCGGTTTCCCTGTTCATCACGCTCTATCCTTCCTTATTAAAATCTTAATCTGATTAATAATGCCTTTTTTAATTTCTACGTATAAGTAGTAATTCCTTCAGCATTACTAAAAAAAACAGGGGTTTTTTAACCCCACAATTAGACACCGTCCCTGTTTTTTTCCTGCTATTCCTCGATACTCGCACTTTGTCCTAATTGGTTAGCGTTAATTTTAAAATAGGCTGCTAAGACGTCTCGGGAAACAACTCCGGCTGAGGAGCCACCATGACCACCTTGTTCAACGACACAAGCAACAGCTACCTCAGGTTTGTCATAGGGTGCAAAACCAACAAACAAGCCATTGTTGTCTTTCCCTAAAACCTGTGCTGTTCCTGTTTTAGCTGCCACTTTTACGGGAAAATTCGCAAATATTCCGGCCGCCGTACCGCCAGGTTGCGTTACAGCTAGCATGCCATCACGAATCAACTTGAGAGTTGCTGGGGCAACAGCTGCTTTATGCACTATCTCCGGTTTAAACTCTTGGATTAGCTTGCCACTAGGGTTAATAATCTTCTTAACCAAGATAGGCTTTAAGCGGTTTCCTCCATTAGCAATTGTGGCAACGTAATTAGCTAATTGAATCGGGGTATAATTATTGGCTCCCTGACCAATTGACATATTCAAAGTATCGAAGGTTTGCCAGCTGGTATTCCAGGCTAACTCACGTTGGTAGTTACCTTGTTCCCTTTTTAGTTCTTTAGCTTTCTCTTTTTCCAGCTTGGCTTTTTGATCCGGAGCAGCCTTGGCTAGCTTATCAGCAAAGCTTTTTTCGATTTCACTATAGATTGTTTTATACCGCCAGTTTAAAATCATGGTGTTAGTTTCTTTTTTCCAGGCTGCAGTCGGAACTGTGCCCGAGGATTCCCCCGGGAGAGTAATCCCAGTTTTATCCCCTAGGCCAAATTCGGTAGCTATCCTGGCAATCTCGACATTCCCGGCAGCGATTCCGGCCGTGAAAAAGTAAGTGTTGCAGGAAACCTGGATTGCCCGACGCAGGTCTACCCGGCCATGCCCTGAGGTTTGCCAGCATTTAAATTTCCGCGGTCCTAATTGATAATAACCAGGATCATAAATGGCTCTTTGTTCATCCCAACGTTCAGACTCTAATGCTGCTGAGCCAGTAACCATCTTGAAAGTGGAACCAGGTGCATAGGCACGCAAAGCTCGATTAAGGAGCGGAGGAAAAGCCAATTTATCACTAAATTTTTCATTCCATTCCTGGACCGGGATTGGCTTATTAAAGCGGTTAGGGTCATAGGAGGGTTTACTCGCCATCGCTAAGACTTCCCCATTACGCACATCTATTAATACTAACGCTCCTGCTTTAGCATTGGGAAAGTCCTTTTGAATTTTAGCCATCGTTTGATCCAGAGATCGTTCGGCAACTTGCTGTACGTCAGCATTAATGGTCATGATGAGATCATTACCTGGCACGGGTTCCTTGATGCAAAGATCCCGGACTGGCCGCATCCTGCGATCGACTTCTACTTGGCGGGCTCCATCTAGGCCGTGTAATTCTGACTCAAACCAGCGCTCTAAGCCAGCCATACCAAAGTTGTCACCTGGTTTATATTGTTCCTCTGGATACTTCTCCATCATTTTTTTGATGTACTCCTGATCACCAGTTTGACGAGTATACCCCAGCACATGTGCTAAAAAATCGCCGTAAGGGTAAGACCGCAATGGGGCGATTTCAATAATTACTCCCGGCAAGCCCATCCGCTGTTCTTCAATTTTAGTCACAATTTCTACTGGAACGTCAGTCATAATCTGGACAGGTTCGTACTTAAGGGGCTGTTGTTTAACCGCGGTACGAATAGTTTCTACGGGAATGTTTAGGATTTTGGCCAACTTAGTAAAAACAGCTTCTTGATCATTTGTTTTTAAATCCAACAAAGCCAGTGATACTGTATAGGCCGGCTTGTTTCTGGCCAATACTTTATTATTGCGGTCCTTGATTTCTCCCCGCGCGGCAGTTACGGCGATTAGTCTAATCCGGTTGGATTGAGACTCTAAGTTAAACTTTTCGGTTTGCCATAATTGGAGGTAAGCTATCCGGCCCAAAAGGACACCAATAATCAGCACCACCATAGCCAAAAGAAAATTTAATTTTTTCTCCACTGGACGTAAACGTATCAAGCAAATTCCCCCATAGTGTGATTTTCAGTTCACTTACAGCTCGGTGCCAAATTGAATGTTGTAAAGCTATAGTTCGGAAGGTTGAAGCCACCCTTTGGTAATGGAACGAAAAAAGCGACTATAGGTAAAACCTGAAATTAAGCTGTTATACCCAGCAGCTGGTAAAATGATTTTGAAGAAAACTAGTGCTAAAGGTGGCTGAGTGACAAACATCGCCGCCAGTAAATAAACCAACACTTGATTCAGCAAACTGAAGATAAACACCACTAGCATAGGGATAAAAGGGTATTCCTTATATACCTTGCGTTCTAATTGGGCAACACTCAAGCCGACAATCATTTTACTACAGGCATTAAGTCCTAAAAATTGGCCAGTCAGTGCATCCTGGGCTAGACCACCCAAAAATCCAAAAAAGGCCCCTCCAGAAGAGCCACTAAAAAGAGCAAAAAAGACTACCGCTATTAATACCAAATCCGGCTGGAACTGCCAAAAGGCTAACCAACGAAATAGGGTGGACTCTAAAATTAAACTCACCGCCAGCAAGAGGCCTAAGGCCACCCAACGCAGCATCTTATTCACCTTCTTTTCCGACCTGCGGTTCTTGAACAGGAAGTACGCCTTTGACGATAAATACTTCTTCAAGGTGCTCAAAATCAGCAAACGGCTTTACTTCTGCATATTTTAACAAGCCGTTACTTTCCATCTTAACAGCTTCGATTTTACCAATTGGTAAGCCTTTGGGAAAGATTCCGCCTAGACCAGAAGTGATAACAACCTGTTTCGGCCTGATGGGCGCATCTTTCGGGAGGTGTATCATCCTTAAATTGCCACTACTGTTGCCAGTACCTTCTACGATGCCGAGAGTTCTGTTGATTTGCACTAAGGCACCTACAGCGCTGCGATTATCTAATACCAACAGCACCGTTGCGGTACTATTGGAAACAGCTGTAACGTGCCCGACCAGACCCTGTGAGGTAACTACAGGCATCCCCTGGGCAACCCCTTCAGCAGAACCATGACCAATGGTAATAGTTTTAAACCAATTACGGAAATCCGCTGCAACAACGTTGGCTAGCTCCAGAGTATATTGTTTTTTCGTTTGGACTTGGAAATTCAGAGCC
>CAZKEO010000023.1:0-10965 GCA_964551785.1 uncultured Eubacteriales bacterium
GGGGTTGGATTGAGGTGACGGCGCAGAAAAAGGAATAGCCTGTCTGCTGCACGACGATAAAAGTGGCGAATCCAAAATACTCAAGAAATGCACACTGCCACTGACTGGCAAGGGTTGTGTCAAAACAATTATTACCGATAAAGCAGTTTTTGACGTAGGTGATAATGTCTTAATATTAAAAGAGCATGCCCCAGGAGTCACTTTAGAGGAGCTAAAAACACTTACTGAAGCGGATTTTGTGATTGCTGATACTTTCTGCGAGATGAAGTTATAATACTAAGTGTCGGTGCGGGAGGCCGTTTATGTGGTCTCCCTCGCAACCGAAGGAGGTGGAGACATGGATGGTACAGTGAACCAGGATATAGTTGTCCGAGCTAAAGAATTTTGCAAGGAATATCTTCAACCAATCGCCAGAGAGTTAGATCAACAAAGTAGGTTTCCAACCGAGTTGTTGGACCAGATGGGGGCAGAGGGTTTCTTTGGGCTAAACTACCCTGTGGAATATGGGGGAGGCGGTTATGATTCTGTTACTACCTATCAGGTAGTTAAGGAACTGGCCAAAGCGAGTGCAGGTGTGGTCGTAGCTCTTAGTGTCCACTGGATGGCAGTTGATGTTTTGCTGAAGTTTGGTTCGGAGGCCCAAAAACAAAAGTATCTGCCCGAAATATTGCAAGGTAAAAAAGTTGCTGCTTACACCATCAGTGAGGTTCAAGCTGGGTCTGATGCTGCGGCTATCAGAGCTACAGCTGTCGAGCAGGGAAATGGTTGGCTCTTGAATGGTGCCAAATATTTTTGTACCAATGGTGGCTTGGCAGATATCTATTTAGTTGCTTTTAAAACCAGCCCAGAAGCAGGCGCCAAAGGTATTAGCCTGTTTATCATTGAAAAAGGGACTCCTGGTTTCCAAATTGGTAAAAATGAAGAGAAGATGGGCTGCCGAAGCTCGGTCACTACCAGTATAATTTTTAATAATTGCTGGATAGCTCAGGATAACCTAGTGGGTAAGGTCAATGAAGGTTATAAACTTGCGATGTTTGGTTTAGTTGGTGGTCGCTTGGGGATGGCGTCTGCAGGTCTTGGGATAGCTGAAGCCTCCTTAGAAGCTGGAGTGAAATATGCCAACCGTAGAGTTGCTTTCGGGAAACAGTTGAAAGAACTATATGCTATCCAAGCCATGTTGGCAGAGATGTATGTCAAAATCGCAGCAGCCAAATTATTGGTAGAGGATACGGCTAAAAAACGGGATAGTGGTCAGGAGTATTCGCTGGAAACATCGGTCGCTAAGCTGTTCGTGGCAGATATTGTGACTGAAGTGTGCCATAAAAGCCTGCAGATTTTCGGCGGTCATGGCTATATGAAATACAACGACCCAGAACGTTACGTCCGAGACGCCAGACTGTTAGACATCGGGGTGGGATCAACTGAAGTGCTAAAGATGGTTGTCGGTACGGCGGTGGCTAAAACAATAGGGAGTTAATGCCGAAGCATCCTGGGTCCCAAGTGCATGGACTCAGGATGCTTATTTTCTAATCAAATTCTAATCTTAGCCTCAAAAAGCTTTAATCGTTATGGTATATACTTCAGTTGTAAGTGAAAACAAATTGGGAGGTATATACTCATGTCGGTAAATTTAGAACAAATCGAAATGTTAAGAGAGCGAGCGAATGTAAGTTATGGAGAGGCCAAGGAAGTACTAGAAAAGTGCAATAATGATGTCGTAGAAGCACTTATTTTCTTAGAGTCCCAGGCAAAAGTGAAAACACCAAAGCAGGAAGAACAATCGAAATGTTGTACTGCTTCCAAAGGCTTGCTCAGGAAAGGTAAAGAGCTTCTTCAAAAAGGCAATGAGATTAAGTTTATAGTCAAGAAAGATGAAAACAAAGTAGTCAATCTACCTCTTAATATCGCTATCCTGACCACTGTACTCGCTACCCCACTGACAGTAGTTGGTTTGTTAGCCGCAGTTGTTACAGGCCACAAGATCAGATGTATAAAGCCGGACGGAGAAGGTCTACCCATTAATCAAACTTTTGACAAAATTTCTACCGCGGTAACCTCTGTTAGCGACAAAGTTGTAGAGGCTATTAAAGATGACGAAAAACCAGCCTAGTAAAACAGTACTGCAAGCCAAATGCTGATTTTGCGATAACCTACATCTCCATGTAGGTTATTTGTTTAAGCTGTGATAAGATAATTAATAGGATAGATTTAGGTAGCTAGCTTCTAAAACATAGGGGGTAAACAGCGTGGCAGGTGAACGAATTCTGATAATTGAAGATGAAGTAAAGATTGCGCGCTTTTTGGAGCTGGAATTGAATCATGAGGGCTATCTGACAGACCAGGCTCATGATGGACGACTTGGCTTGGAAAAAGCAACTAGCGGCAATTATGACCTGATAATCCTCGATGTCATGCTGCCCTCCCTCAATGGGATGGAGGTACTCCGCCGCCTGCGGCAATCCTCCGAACTACCAGTGATTATGCTTACCGCCAAGGATGGAGTTACAGATAAGGTAATGGGTCTAGATATTGGTGCTGATGATTATATCACCAAGCCGTTTGCCATTGAAGAATTACTAGCCCGAATCAGGAGCGCGCTGAAAAGGAAATCAACTGCTACTCAAACTTCCAAACTGATCAATGCCACTGGTTTAGTGGTCGACACCGACCAACACACTGTGACGTATCAGGGTGAACAGGTTGACCTAACTAAAAAGGAATATGATTTACTAAAATATTTGCTGGAAAATAAGAATGTAGTCTTAACTAGAGACAAAATCTTAGAGACTGTCTGGGGTTATGATTATTTTGGAGATACCAATATTGTTGATGTTTATATCCGCTACCTGAGAAGTAAGCTAGATGATAAGTTTAAAACCAAACTCATTCATACGATAAGAGGAGTAGGATACATACTGCGCAATGAGTAAAATAAACAAGCGTGTACAGTTCAAAAAGTTTGCAAAAATAATTAAATTACTTGCCCGGTGTTGGCTAATCGCTCTCAAGTTAACACTCGCCTTTATGCTGCGTGTGTTTAATTTGGCGTTTAAAGGTATTAGTAAACGTTTAAGGTTTTCGATTACTTTTAAAACAGCTAGCATGTATACTATTATTTTCTCAATCATTATTTTGATCTTTAGTGTGAGTATGATAGCTTCCTTTAGCGTCTACCTCCTGAATGAGGCTAAAAGCTCACTAGAAAGAAACGCCCAAGTTGCTAGTGAGCTTGTGCGGGAGAATTTAGTCCCAGCTACTGGTGAAAACAGAGTTACCCTTCCGGAAGCAAAATTAAAAAGATATGCCGAGATTGAGGGCATCCAAATCGTGCTCCTAAACAGACAAAAAAAGGTGCTTTACACTACCAGTCCTGACAATCTCCCTGAAACAGCGCTAAATAACCCCTACGGGGTTTTTGTTACCGGTGGTTAATTTTTGCATTTGAAGATTCATAACTTGGTAGATGATCAAATATACTACCTAATCCTAACCAAATCATTAGCAGTAGGTATCAAACAGCTCTTGCTACTGATAACTGCTTCGGGAATTGGCTTTTTAATAGCGGTCTTCTTAACAGTTATAGTTGGCTCCAGCTCTTTGAAAAAAATGTTGAAACCAATTGACAATATGATTAGTACCGCTAGGTCTGTTTCCGCCAAAGATTTACAGGCCAGGCTGAATGTTGTCGACTCACATGATGAACTAAAGGAATTAGCAGAAACCTTTAACGAGATGCTGGACCGCATCCAACTATCGTATGAGCAACAAAATCAGTTTGTCTCTGATGCTTCGCATGAACTGCGGACTCCTATTTCAGTGATCCAAGGCTATGCTAACCTCCTCCAGCGCTGGGGCAAAGAGGATCGGGAAGTGCTGGATGAAGCAGTGAACGCTATCAAAAATGAGTCTGAAAATATGAAGAGCTTAGTAGAAAAACTATTGTTATTGGCTCGTACAGACCGTGACGGTCAACAACTGGAGAAATCCACTTTTTCGCTTAATGAGCTAATTGAGGAAGTCTTAAAAGAGACTAAACTAATCGATACAGAACACCAAATCATCAGTGAAACTGCTGCCAACAAAGCACCAGTTACACTCATCGCCGATCGCAGTCTGATTAAACAAGCTTTAAGGATTTTCATTGATAACAGTATTAAGCATACCCTACCAGGAGGTACCATCAGAATCAACGGCTACCTCAGCGATAATCGCGTAAAACTAACAGTTGAAGATAATGGAATTGGGATTGCGAAAGAGGATTTGCCTTTTATTTTTAATCGTTTTTATAAATGTGATAAGTCCCGGACTCGGGAGGCCGGGGGTACTGGGTTAGGACTATCCATTGCCAAATGGATTATCGAAAAACACCAAGGACATATCAAGGTCGAAAGTACGCTTAACAAAGGTACCCAAATTATTATTAGCTTACCTGCTTGTTGATTTCGGGTCACTGTTGGGGCTGTCTTGTCCGGGAGGGTACCTGTTGCCGGTCCGGAGCATTGTACATTGTGAGAAGCAGGTCTAAGGCTTGCTGTCTAATAGAATCGCTCAACCTCGCCGACGGGGCGTCCTTGCCCCCGGCGAGGCGTCCGGCATCCGTGCACGGACGGAGCGATTCTATTGACAGCTACGCCAAGACCTGCTAACTCCCAATGTAAGATGCTCCTAAACCGGAACAGGTACCCTCCCTGCGCTTTGTTACAGTATACTTGTAATGTGAGTCAAAAGGAGCATCTCATCACCGTAAAACAAGGATCTAGCACTAAACGCTACTGGTCGCTCAAGTGGGTCGCTTAGGTGTTTTTGACAGAGTCCTATTTTCGATCGAGTTCGTAGAAGCAAGACAGGCACTAATCCTGCTTAGGGCTTGTGCCTGTTCCGGTTTAGAAGCTTCTCACGGAGAGAATTAGTAGCTCTTAGCTAAATGGGCAATACAAAGCACCCCGGCCGTCAAGGATGTCCACTCGCAAAGGTTTGGGTGCTTTTATTAGACCATTAAGCTTTAGAGCTACTTTGAACGAAGTGGAAGACTTCGGTCCGGAACTGGTACCAGCCCGGATAAGCCATCTTAAACAAGACCCCAAATAAAACAGTGACCGAGGCTTGCCAACTTACATAACTTAGAGCAAAAGCTGTAAGGGGGTTTTTGCTGTGCAGATATTTTATACGGTGCGACCAGGTGATACTGTATTTCAATTAGCCTTGAACTGGGAAATTCCAATCGACTCACTGATTGCTGCCAACAATCTATTGCCCACCTACACCATCTATCCCGACCAACAATTATCTCTGCCGCCAGGGGTAGGGCAAATGATTCCTCCGGCTGTGTCTTTTTATGTCGTGCAATTGGGCGATACTTTGTTTGGGATTGCTGCTAGATATAACGTTGTGACAGATGGTGTCAACAGGTATGATTTGATTCGGCAAGCTAATAACCTTGCTTCAGAGCTAATCTTTCCTGGCATGCGGTTGCGAATTCCTTACGCACCACCTGGGGGACCGGGTCTAATAGCTTATATAGCTAATCGCGGTGGTGTTTATGAACTCTGGTTATACGACCCCCGTCTAGGCGCCAACCAACTTTTGAACCAAGGATTGGCCACAGCGAACTCCACACCTTACTGGTCGGCTGATTCTAGACTAATTGCTTTCGTAGGGACGCAGGGTGTGATTTTTGTGATTGATGTGAAATCAAAAGAGATAGCCCGAATTGATCAGATTGAAGAGGGAGCTCTGCTTGCTTGGTCTAGCACAGGGCATCAACTTGTTTACACCAAGCAGGATAAGATTTACATCTATGATGTGTTGACCCATCAGTTTCAGGTCTTAAACCGGCCGGGTGCTTCCCAGGCGCAGTTATTCCCGGACGGTAGCAATATTTTATATGCCAGAGCTAATCAAATCATCAAGGAACGTTATCCGGGGGGAGAAATTGAGATTATTACGACTCAAGACTCAGCTCCCAATAATGTTAGGCTAGCTTCGGATGGTACTTTTGTGCTGTTTACCTTCCCGGGGGTTAGTATCTCCATGATTCGGACGGTGGAGGTAAATACGCGCATAGCTTATGATGTTCCAGGAGGTCCTTTAGCAAAAGATTACTTCCCAGTATGGTCTCCAGACTCCAACAGGCTAGCCTTTAGCTCTACAGCTTATAAAGGAGTCTATTACTCATTAATTCGTACAGCTGGTCGGCGCGGTGAGCAAAGCCGTACCTGGGCTATCTCCGATTGTTTTGCTACCCCTGTGACGTGGTCACCAGATGGGAATAAGCTAGCTTACTTATCAGGTTGTAATGAGACCGAATTTGCAAGTCAATTATGGATTATTGATCTCAGGCATCCTGTTCCGATGCTGGCTGTTAAGAATGTCCGGATTACAGCTTTGCAGTGGTCCCCAACTGCTACTTCATTAGCATAACATCGGTGGCTTTAACTAGGGCAGTGACAGTATCACCTTGTTTCAGACCAAGCTCACTAATAGAATCATTGGTAATTGCGGCAACAACCATTTGCCCGTTCACGTCTAGAGTTACTTGAGACATTACTCCACCGCTTTTAATCTCATTAATCTTGCCGGAAAATTTATTGCGTCCACTGATTTGCATAGATATTACCTCCTTAGAATTTTGTGTTAGTATTTACAGAATAGGCTTTTTTATGTACTTATGCTGGAAAGAGGAAGAAGGGAAAAAATGTCGAATAAGGGTTAGGAAGACATCTTGTGGCAAGCCAGGTGGGGGGTAGTTTATGAACGTTTTTGTAGCTAGACAACCGATTTTTAATCGCAAGCTAGAGGTTTGTGCTTATGAAATCTTATACCGCCTCGAAGGCACCTCAAACGTGTATGCCAATCCTGATGGTGACCAGGCAACATCAGAGGTTATAGCTAACAGCTTCCTGTTAATTGGCATTGAGGCACTGACGGGTGGGAAACGAGCCTTCATAAACTTTACTAGGAATCTTCTAGTTGCCGAGACTGCCACTTTATTACCTAAGGAGTTAGTAGCAGTTGAGATTTTGGAAACAATTGAACCAGATCACGCAGTAGTCGAGGTCTGCCGAAAGTTAAAGAAGCTCGGTTATTGGCTGGTCTTAGACGATTTTGTGTTTGATCCTAAATTTGATCCTTTAATTGATTTAGCAGATATTATTAAGGTTGACTTTATAAGTACACCCTACCCAGAACGGGCTAACCTGATAAAACGAGTTGGCGAGGAAAAAACCATATATTTAGCCGAAAAAATTGAAACCAGGGAGGACTTCGAACAGGCGGTTAGCCTTGGTTATACTTACTTTCAAGGCTACTTTTTCAGTAAACCAGTAATTATGTCTGGTCGTGACGTTACTGGCTATAAATTGAATTACTTGCAAGTCTTACAGGAAGTTAGCCGGCCGGAAACAGATTTTGACCAGATTGAAATGATTATTAAGCGGGACGTGTCCTTGTCCTATAAGCTCTTAATCTATATCAATTCAGCTTCCTATGGGTTTAAGACCAAGATTAGTTCGATTAAACAAGCTCTGGTGTTGTTAGGTATTAACGAAGTAAAAAAATGGGTATCCTTGATTTCTTTACGGGGCTTAGGTAAAGACAAACCAAACGAAATCATGACTGCCTCAATTGTAAGGGCTAGATTCGGGGAATTATTGGCCGTGAAGATGGGTCGTCGCGAATATTGTTCCGATCTCTTTATGCTAGGGATGTTCTCCATGCTAGATGCCCTAATGGATCGCCCTCTCAGCGAAGTCTTGGCGGACTTACCTATCAATGATGAAATCAAGCAGGTCCTGTTGGGTCAGGAGAGCCGTTATAGTAATATTTTCCGGATGATTATCAGCTACGAAAAGGGGAACTGGGAGGACTTTTCCCAATATGCAGAAAGTTATCAACTCAATGTGGTCGATGTCCCGCAGCTATTTCTCGAAGCAATTATGTGGACTAACGAATTAAGTGCCATCTAATTGCTTAAAACAGCAACAAAAGCAACAAGGAAATTTGGTCAAACAACCTTTGGCCAAATTTTTTCGTTATTAGGAAAGTTGGGTGGGATAAGGCAACTATGGCTACCACTTACGTGCAATTAGTTGCTACCAGCCATGTTTTATAAAAGTAGTTTTTAGCTAGACATTAGCAGGATGAAGTGTTAATATATAATCATTCGCATCAGAATCATTAGCAAGCTAAACATAATTTAGTGAGGAGAGAAAAGAGCCTAATGAACGG
Organism: uncultured Eubacteriales bacterium; assembly: GCA_964551785.1. Lineage (GTDB taxonomy): Bacteria > Bacillota > Carboxydocellales > JAJZTU01 > CAZKEO01. Next base: position 8,227 of record CAZKEO010000023.1, read on the forward strand.
AAAACGAAGAATAATAATGATCACGGTATTAATGCTTATGGTAATTTCGATAGTGGGGGTAGGTGCCTATTATTGGTACCAAAATACTTACTTTGTCACGACTGAAGATGCTAGGATTACTGGCGATCTTATCAAAGTCAGTCCGCAAATCTCAGGGAGACTACTGGAGTTTAACGTCCAGGAAGGACAACACGTCAAAATTGGGCAGATCCTTGGTCGACAAGAAATGATTAGCTTGCCTGACACCAGTTTAGAGTTATCAATCATTAAAGCACCAATTAGTGGAATAGTCTTAAAAAAGCAGGGTAATATCGGTGAGATAGTTACCCCAGGGCAGGCTTTGGCTATGCTAGTCAACCCTGAGAAATTATATATTAATGCTAATATTGAAGAGACTAAACTTGGTAGAATCAAACCAGGAGCCAAAGTGGAAATTGGTATTGATCAATATCCAGGCCAAGCCTTAAACGGAAATGTTGAATCAATTGGTCAGGCTACTGCGGCTACTTTTTCATTGCTGCCATCCTCAAGTGGCGGTAACTTCACCAAGGTTATTCAAAAGGTTCCTGTCAAAATCCAGATTAAAAATAATGGTCTTAAATTGATACCTGGTACTAACGCGGTAATTAAGATTCACGTTAAATAATGGGGTGCACAAATGGACGGTCGTCAACAGGATAGTATCTATAAATGGTTAGCCTTGTTTGTTGTGGTCATCGGTACCTTTATGGCCATCTTGGACTCGAGTATTGTCAACATTGCTCTACCCAAGATGATGGCAGTTTTTGGAGTAGGTACTGATGAAATTAAATGGGTACTTACAGCCTAAATGCTTACAATGGGAGCGGTAATTCATTTAACCGTTTACCTTGGAACTAAATGCGGTATGAAGTAAGACTATATTTGGGCGCTGATCTCCTTCACAGTAGGTTCAGCCCTATGTGGCTTTGCCTGGAGTAATACTTCGATGATAGTCGCGAGAATAATCCAAGCCTTAGGTGGCGGAATGATTATGCCGGTTGGGATGTCCATTATCTATCAGGTTATTCCCAAGGAAGAACGTGGCTTAGCTTTGGGCATCTGGGGTATTGCTGCAATGGCTGCCCCTACTATCGGTCCCACCTTAAGTGGTTATATCGTAGAGTATTTAGACTGGAGACTAATTTTTACGATCAATATCCCTGTTGGGATAGTGGGGGTAATCTTAGCTATGATACTGTTGGAGGAATCACCGAGAAGAGAGGTCAAGCAATTTGATATCTTAGGGTTCCTTACCATTGCCACGGGACTTGGTTGTATTCTCTATGTGCTTGGAGAGGGTACCTCGATTGACTGGAGTGACTTCAAAAATATCTTTTTATTAATGACAGGGAGCTTTAGTCTGCTGTTATTTGTAGTGAACGAATTAACCCATCCAGAGCCTTTGCTGGACCTGCGCATTTTAAAGATTGGGCCATTTGTGTTGAGTATCCTAATTTCAAGTGCCGTCAATATTGCTCTGTTTGGTGGCATCTTTCTCTTGCCACTCTTTCTGCAGAATCTACAGGGCTATACAGCTTTACAAACAGGGCTTCTGCTCTTTCCCAGTGCCCTTGCCACAGGGATAACAATGCCAATTGGTGGAAAACTATTTGATAAGTTCGGTGCTAGGCCGGTCGTTTTACCTGGTCTAATTCTCTTAACCTGGACTACCTACATGTTGTCTAAAATGACGATGGATACCAGCTCACAAACCATTATTGCTTTAACGATATTGCGCGGAGTGGCAATGGGACTTGCCATGATGCCCTCTTCAACTGTCGGGATGAATGCAGTGCCTATGCAAATGGTAGGCCGGGCCTCAGCTTTATCTAACGTCGTCAGACAAGTAGCCGGTTCGCTGGGAATCACCATTATCACCACAATCATGCAAAACAGTCAGGTTACCAACTACGACAGACTGGCTGCACAGGTCAACTGGTTTAATGCTGGCAGCATGCAAGCAATCCAAAAGTTGGCGGGATGGTTTAGCCAAGCTGGGCTAACTGCTGGAGAGAGTCAAGGTTTAGCACTGGGAACACTTTATGGTTTTGTGCAAAAGCAAGCGATGATTCAAGCTATAGATGATACCATTTTTGTAACAGCTTTAGTGGCATTAAGTACAGTATTTCTGGCCTTACTGCTTAGTGGCAAAAAACAGGATAATTCTGCTGGGGAAGCCCATGTTATCATGGAATAGGTGGTGTGCCGTGTGGAGTCTTTAACTGATTATGCTGAAGAAGTGAAGAACCTGTTCAGAAGCATTCATAAGAATTTTCGGATGTATGTAGCTGCACAGGTAGGTGAACAGAATTTTACCGTTCCTCAAATTATGGTGTTGCAAGAACTTTATCAACATCCGGCAATCACTCTGAAAGAACTCAGTGAAGAGGTTGGTTTAGCAAGAAGTACGGTCTGTGGAATTGTTGACCGCTTAGCGAGACAAGGAGCGGTGAATAGAGTTAGAGACTTAAATGACCGTCGAACGGTAAGGATCTCCTTATCTCCCCAGGTTTCAGAGCTTAATGAAACGATTAATTTAATTAAAAAGAATTACTTGGCAAGTTTACTAAAAGATCTTGAGCCCAAGGATTGGGAGCAAATTGTCTGTGCTTTACGGATGTTAAATAACCTTACAGAAAACCACCCAAAAGGTTAAGTCCAGGATTATAAAGGAGCCTACTATGAAAAATGGGATGATATTCTTAATTTTCGCTGTGG
>CAZKEO010000024.1:0-5206 GCA_964551785.1 uncultured Eubacteriales bacterium
TACCATTGAGATGACAGCTATGGAGGGTCTTTTCTATGAGGTTTTACAAGAAGCTACCGGACTTAGGATCGAGGGAGAACATGATCTGCTTCGTCTCATGAAAGACTTAAGTTATGCAAAGCGTGAGTTTGATAAAATCTCCAATGCATTGCAAGAAGTACGCAGTACTGGTTATGGTGTAGTTACGCCAAAATTAGACGAAATGAATTTAGAAGAGCCTGAACTAATTCGGCAAGGAAGCCGTTTCGGAGTACGGTTAAGGGCCAGTGCACCATCGTTACATATCATCAGAGCCGACATTACTACAGAGATAACTCCGATTATTGGCACAGAAAAACAATGTGAAGAATTAGTAAGATACATGCTCGATGAATTTGAAGACAATCCGGTTAAGATTTGGGATTCAGAAATCTTCGGTAAAACTCTCCATGATTTAGTCCGAGAGGGGATTCAGAACAAACTGCATAAGATGCCAGAAAATGCTCAGCTAAAATTGCAGGAGACTTTGACTAGAATCGTAAATGACGGTAACGGCGGAATTATTTGTATAATTATTTAGGAACGGTCACTACGACCGTTTCTTTTTGTGCTCCGTTAGTTTGCCGACTGTTTGGTTTGTGGTCATTGGACTGGGGCTTGGTTTGGGGTCGAGGTCTCCGGTCGGTTACCTGCCTATTTGGAGTTGTCTTTGGGGTGATGGGCTGGTACCAGTAGGTCCGGTGTTGCTTAGCTCCGTACCATAAGCAGGTCTAAGCTGGGTGCCCTAGCAGAAGTTGCCCAACCTTGCCGAGTGCACGTCCATGTGCACCGGCAAGGCGTTTGGCATCCGTGCCAAACGGGGCAATTTCTGCTGGGCACACTGCGCTAAGACCTGCTAAGGTACTCCACTAGGCACACCTAAACCTACTGGTAGCCAGCCCTTAGCCAGGCTTTGGGGTAGGCAGGTAACCGACCTGGGCCAAACCCTTAAGCAATTGGGCCCGTCCAATAGGCTATAAGCAACACAGCCGGCTGTGTTTACTCCGCTGGTGTTTTATTATTGCGTGCTTTAGGGTCACAATAGGTTAGGCAGGAAGTAGGGCTTGAAAGGTTAGATTGTTGCTAGCGCTTTGCTGAAGGAGATTGCAGCTTTATGAGCACTAACCGGGGCAAGAAAGATTTGCATGCACTGGTCTTGGATTCTTAAAGATTGCGCCCCAGTTCTTTTCGTGGTCATGTCCCAGAAGCATTACCGAGGGCAGGCTACCAGCCGGTCAAGGGGATCGTGGTGGAATAACGTGCAGGTCTTAGCGAAGATGGTCAGCAAAATTAACCTTGGAGGCAGGACGCCGACAAGCCCGCCGGTGAACATGGACGTTCACTCGGCGGGCTTGGTTAATTTTGCTAGACTATCGAGCTTAGACCTGCTAGTTATGAAGCCAGAGCCCCGGACCAGCTGGTACCTGACCGGTAGAGCCCTGACCTACGGAGGCCATCCCCAGAAAGACCTAAAATACAATCTTTTTTTCACCCGATTTCCTTGCACAAAGCTGCCTCAAATGTTATAATGTCTACCATTGGAAGATAAACATCCACGCTACGCGGACAGGGGAGTGAGCTGATGAGTAAACAAGCGGGCAAGTTCCTGAAGGTTAGAGAGGACATTTTGCCTGAGGCTATTAAGAAAACTGCTCAAGTTAAAAACTTGTTGGCTCGAGGTGAAGCCTCAACTGTCAACGAGGCAGTTGAAAAGCTGCAACTTAGTCGAAGTGCCTTCTATAAATACAAAGACGGAGTATTCCCATTCTTTGAAGGTCGTGGCGGCATGATCACCTTAAGTCTTTTGCTGGAGCACAAATCCGGCGTCTTGTCCACCGTCCTAAATACGATTGCGCTGGCCAGAGGTAATATTCTCACCATTAACCAGGGCTTACCTTTACAAGGAATGGCTGTTGCTTCGATCGCAATAGAGACTGATCAGATGTCTGAAGGTCTTGAAGTCTTGATAGCTACGATGGGAGCTATCGATGGAGTAAAAAATGTAGAAATAGTTGGTCAAAATTAGGAGGAGTATGGTATGCAAAAATCAACAATTAAGATAGGCCTAATGGGTTTAGGGACAGTTGGGACCGGGGTTATTAAAGTAATCCAATCTAATGGTGAGCAGATTGCCAGAAAAATAGGCGCGACTCTAGAAATAGTTAAGATTCTGGAACGCGACACTGAAAAAGTTAAGGGTTTGGTTGATCTCAAGCTACTAACCACCAACCCACAGGACATTATTGCTAATCCTGAAATAGATATAGTAGTTGAACTAATTGGAGGCATTAATCCAGCTCGCGAGTGGATTTTAGAGGCCATGCAGCACGGCAAAAGTGTGGTAACCGCGAATAAAGACTTAATCGCTTTGGCAGGTAAGGAACTCTTTGAGCAAGCTGATGCTGCCAAATGTGATTTGCTGTTTGAAGCAAGTGTTGGAGGCGGTATTCCGATTATCCAGCCACTGAAACAGTCACTTGCAGCCAATAAAATCCAGAAAATCATGGGGATAGTTAATGGTACCACTAATTATATGCTTACCAAGATGACTCAGGAAGGTAGTGATTTTAAGGAGGTTTTAGCTGAAGCCCAAGCTAAGGGTTATGCGGAGGCTGATCCTACTTCTGATGTTGAGGGCTATGATGCTGCTCGAAAAATGGCTATCTTAGCATCCATTGCTTTTAACACTAGAGTTACCTTTAATGATGTTTACGTTGAAGGTATTACCAAAATCACCGCTCAAGATATTCAGTATGCTAAAGAACTAGATTGTGTTGTTAAGCTGTTGGGAGTTGCGAAAGAAACAGAGGGTCAAATTGAGGTACGGGTTCATCCGACCTTTTTACCAAAAGAACATCCCATGGCTTCAGTTAATGACGTTTTTAATGCTATCTTTGTTACTGGTGATGCTGTGGGTGATACCATGTTTTACGGGAGGGGAGCAGGACAACTCCCTACTGCCAGTGCTGTAGTTGCTGATCTTATGGATGCTGCGGTCAATATTTTGAAGAATGACCGAGGTCGCATTGCTTGTACTTGTTATGATCATAAGCCAATTCGACCAATGGATGAGGTAGAGAGCAAATTTTACATCCGCTTATTGGTTGCCGATCAACCAGGTGTCTTAGCCGCAATTGCTAAAGCCTTTGGTGACCAGCAGGTTAGTTTACAGTCGGTAATTCAAAAAGAAAATCTGCGAGATAAGGCAGCTTTAGTTTTAGTAACGCATAAAACTAAAGAAGGTTATATTCGTCAGGCCTTAATTACCCTCAAAGAGATGGAAGCAGTTAGTGAAATTAGTAATGTAATCCGTGTTGAAGGGAATGGCAAATAAAGATGGTAAGGGTTGAAGTACCTGCGACTACGGCTAATTTTGGCCCAGCTTTTGATGCGATTGGGATGGCATTGCAACTTTATAATGTAGTTGAACTAGAGGAAATTCCAGCCGGTCTATTTATAGAAGTAGAGGGTCAGGGAACTGATACCATTAGACGTGATGAACACAACTTTGTCTATAAAGCAGCCATGCAAGTTTTTTTGCAGGTGGGATACACTCCTACCGGTTTGCGGCTCAAAGTTATCAATAATATCCCCGTAGCCAGTGGACTAGGAAGCAGTGCAGCAGCAATTGTTGGTGGGATGTTAGCAGCCAACAGCTTGTTGGGAGCTAAGTTAACCAACCAACAACTCTTAGAATTAGCTACGAAGATGGAAGGCCATCCGGATAATGTAGCCGCTGCACTCTTTGGTGGAATTGTGGTGGCAGTAGCTAATCAAGGACGGGTAGAACATGTCCAATTTGGACCACCACCGGGCTTAAAGACCGTGGTGGCTATTCCCAAGTTCCCGATGTCAACCAAGACGGCCAGAGGAATCTTACCGAAGAATGTAAGCTTTAAGGATGCAGTGTTTAATATTGGCCGAACCGCGTTATTAGTTGCGGGGCTTGCCAATGGTCAGCTAGACCAACTCCTTGCCGGCACAGAAGATCGTTTGCACCAACCATATCGGAGTTTAAAAATTCCCGGTATGCATGGTGTGCTACATGCGGCCAAACAAGCCGGGGCTAAAGGAGTAGCCTTAAGTGGTGCAGGTCCGACCTTAATTGCCTTTACGGCGGGTGGTGAGCAGGAAATAGCTGAAGCGATGCATAAGGCATGGGTAGCTCATGAAGTCCAAGCTGAACTCCTTGTTATCGAACCAGACCTGCAGGGAGCAAGAATTATATAAGGTCCCTAGAATATTTAACTTGACAAGAAAGAAGGTGCAAAAATGGCCCTGGTAGTTCAAAAATTCGGAGGTAGTTCAGTAGCTGATGCCGAGCGTATCAGACGGGTTGCCAAGAGGGCTGTGGAGTGTAAGCAAGCAGGTAATGATGTAATCGTGGTGGTTTCTGCCATGGGTGATACTACAGATGACCTAGTTGCTTTAATGAAACAGCTTACAGATAATCCCCCAGACCGTGAAATGGATATGCTCTTATCGACTGGTGAGCAGGTGTCGATTGCTCTGCTAGCGATGGCTATCCTCCAGATGGGATATCCGGCGGTTTCTCTCACTGGTCCTCAGGCCGGTATCAAAACTAATGATGTTTATAACAAAGCACGAATCGTCAATATTAATCCTCAGCGTCTGCAAGCTGAGTTAAAAAGTGGTAAGATTATCATTGTGGCTGGCTTCCAAGGGATCAATGATATCGGTGATATTACCACCTTGGGCAGAGGTGGCTCTGATACAACAGCAGTCGCCTTAGCAGCTGCTATCAAAGCTGATGTCTGCGAAATCTTCACAGATGTTGATGGAGTCTATACTGCTGACCCACGTGTAGCAACTAATGCCCAGAAACTTGACAGCATTTCCTATGATGAAATGCTTGAGTTAGCTAGCTTAGGGGCAGTAGTACTCCAGCCTCGAGCTGTAGAGTTTGCCAAACAATATAATGTGATTGTCCACGTGCGATCGAGTTTTAATTATAATCAAGGGACGATTGTGAAGGGAGTAGGAGAAATGGAAAAAGAACGGGTAGTAAGTGGCATTGCCCATGATATAAATGTTGCCAAAATAGCTCTTTTTGATGTTCCTGACCGTCCAGGTATTGCGAAGTTACTGTTCCAAGACTTAGCCAAAGCAAAGGTCAATGTAGATATGATAATCCAAAGCGGTCATGAAGCGGGACGCAACAATATTT
>CAZKEO010000024.1:5216-10818 GCA_964551785.1 uncultured Eubacteriales bacterium
GTTTCTATTCCAATATCTATTGTACCTGCAGAAGAAAAAAATGATATTAGTTTTACCTGTAGTAAGGATGACTTAAAAAATGCTTTAGCAGTGGTGGATCGCGTCTGTAACGAAATAGGAGCAGGTGGATACTCCTTTGATGATCAAGTAGCAAAGATCTCCATCGTAGGTGCCGGGATGGTTAGCAACCCAGGGGTGGCAGCGCAAATGTTTGAAGCCCTGTCTGAGGAAGATATCAATATTGAGATGATCTCAACTTCTGAAATTAAAGTCTCCTGTATTATTCGAGCAGCACAAGCCAAGCTAGCTGTGTTAGCTCTCCATAATACCTTTGAATTAGAAAAGGTCAGTGATAAAGTAAAGCCGAAAACTGAGCAAGCTTAGATAAAGTATGATTCATAAATAATAAATGAGACCCAGAGCAAGTGACTTTAATCGAGTCAGTTGTTCTGGGTCCTTTTTATGAAACACCAAGTCATAACTTGGCAGGCTTGCTCATATAATTATTGGTGAAATGCTTATGTATTAGAAGGTCACATTCATGAAAGGAGTTGGCAATGTGACAAAAGATAACAGCAATATAGCTAAAGAATTAACCCGTTTAAGTTTACCGGAAATTGCTGAACTAATGCAGGACTATGAACTTGAGGTTGATGGTGCCGAGGAACAAGGGGAGGGGGTTTGGCGGCTAGTAACTGATCGGGGGATTAGATGTTTACATCTGGTCAGGCTCAGTGAGCCCAGGTTATTATTCATAAATTCTGTAATGGAGCATCTGGCCAATCGGGGCATCAGAAATAGTGTTAGGATGATTAAAAATAAATATGGGCAGGCCTTTAGTTTTACCGAAGCTGGCAAGGGCTTTTATCTCACCGACTGGTTGCCAGGGCGCCCCTGCTCCTTCACGAGAACAGATCAGGTTCAGGAGGTTGCGCGCCTCTTAGCTACCATTCATACCGCTGCCGAAAATGTAAGGTATTTCCAAGGAAGTGCGTGCTTGGAAGGATGGGGTGACTGGCCAAATAAATTTAGCTTTCGAATTCTGAAACTGCGAGATATAGCTCTGGAAATTAGGGATAAACAACATAAAGGTAAAACCGAAAAGCTATTTTTAGAGAACCTAGAGTATTTCTTAGCACAGGCTGAAAAGGCCCTGAGTTTGCTCTTGATGGCAGATTATCAGGAGTTGGTAGAGCAGGAACGTAGTCTAAATTGCTTCTGTCTCCGAGATATCGGAAGTAGGAACATCCTCAGGCACGAGGGGGCACTGTCCATTACAGGCTTTGACTATTGTATTTGTGATTTAAGAGTGTATGACCTTGCTCGACTACTGCGGAAATTTGGTACCAGTAGCCATTGGGACTGGTCAAAGTCGCTTAGTGTTTTACAAGCATATGAGTCAATTCGTCCACTTTCGATTGTTGAGAAAAAAGTGTTATTAGCTTTACTTACCTTTCCTAGAAAGTATTGGCTCTATTCCAAAAAATATTTTACAAACGATAAAGGGGAAAAGGAGGGTGTCTCAGATCGCTTGAAACGAACTGTTCGCTCTGAAGGTGAAAGGATCGAGTTTTTGAATAGGCTCCAGGAATATGTCTACAATCAATAGCGTGCCTCAGGAGGTTTTTGAAGCTTTTGCACTTCAAGTGGAAGCATTTGAACAACTAAAGAAAGGTCTCTATAAGGTGGTTACCTCTTCAGGTGACTATGCCTTAAAGCCAGTGGCACCCTCTCGAGAGAGAATTTGCTTTGCAGTACAGGTAATCCAATACTTACATAATCAAGGTTTTACCAATGCTGTTCCCTTTCTGCTAACCAAAACTGGGGCACCGCTATTTATTACAACGGGAGGCAGCGGGTATGTTGTAAATCCTTGGCTAGCAGCAAGGGAGGCTAATTTCAATTGCCAGCAAGACTTAATCCTAGCAGCCTCTACAATGGGAAAATTACATCAGGCTGGCCGGGGTTTCCAGCCAGTTCCAGGAGAGTGGAAGCGGGATGTGCTAGGCTCGTGGGCACAAGTCTGGCAAAAAGCATTACAAGAATTAGCTGATTTCGACACTGTTTACTCGGTGGGAGAGTATCTAAAACAAGGTGCACAAGCATTAAAATTACTAGAAAACGGAGCAGTTTATCAGTTGCAGGTGGCAAAAACGAGAAGGGAAGGTAACTGTTGTCACCGAGATTTGGTCTTTCATAATCTCCTAGTTGATCAAGCTGGGGAAATGCATATTATTGATTTTGAATACTGTGCCGTTGAAATGCCAGTCGCTGATGTTGGGAGGTTTCTTCGCAAGGCGCTGCCCCCACTGGGATGGCATTGGCCTACAGCAAAACTCGTGCTGACAGCCTACGAAAAACATAATCCCTTAACGACAGCAGAATTAACCTTGATTTTGGCATATTTAACTTTTCCATTTGAATTTTGGAGGCTACTGTGCAAGTTAAGGGGCCAGGACATCAAGCAACTACTAAAAGGTCAGTTCGACGATAGGTACCAGAGTCTGATAGCCGCTGAACAACAAAGGCAAGCCTTCTTGCAGGAAATGACTGCAGAAATTGAGTTTATTGGGAGGTAGTATCATGATGGGCAAAAAAAAACCAGCCGAACAGCAACAGGATCATGAGATAAAATACCTGGAAGATGTGATATTACGAGAGTATGACGTGCGCTCCATTAAAAAGATTAAGGGTGGTCCGGGGGTCTGGAAAGTAATTACTGACCGTGGAACGCGGTTTCTGAAATTATCTAAATGTAATAAAGCAGAATTAGATTTTACAAGACAATTGCTAGAGCATATCACTAATCGGGGCTTCAGAAGAGTAGCTAGATTTATTGTCACCAAATATGGCGATAATTTTGTACATGATAAAGACAATCTGTATTACATGACGGATTGGATCGAAGGTAAGGAGTGTAATTTTAGCAAACTTCCCAACTTAGAAGAAGCAGTGTTTACTTTAGCAGAGTTTCATCAGGCTAGTGAACAGTTCCAATACAGAAACAATGCCAGCACAACACTTAGAAATGAGCCCTTGCGGCAGGAATGGGGAATATGGCAAAAAATCTTTGAAGAAAGAGCTCGGGGAATTCAAGAAGCTGCCAGATATCAAAACAGCTCAAGGGGCAATCACCAACTTGTCCAATTATTAGCAGCCAAAGCTTCCGGTATCTATGCCTGGGCAGTGCAAGCCACTCGGTTACTGGAGCAGGCGGAATTTGCTCAACTGGTGGAAAGAGATTGTCTTAAACAGACTATTAGCCATCGTAGTTATACCGGGAGTAATATTATAATCAGCAAATACGGGCGAGGCTCCTATGTAGTCGATATGGATCATTGCGTTTATGATATTCAGATTCACGATTTAGCGCGACTACTGGGACGTGTTTTACCAAGATATCAATGGGATATCACGATCGCTAAACAAGTTCTTGATTGGTACGGCCAGATTCGTCCACTGGACGAATTGGAGCGGAAAGCAATTATTGCTTATTTAGCTTTCCCCCATCGCCTCTATCAGTTTTTCAAGTATGTTACCCAAGAACAAATGGTGGATGAAGAGCTGAAACAAGTAGCGAAACTACAAGAGGAATTAATGAAGGATGAATTACGGAAGGATTTCTTAAGGAGGCTTGTTGCTGAGCTTAATCTGGAGTTAAACCTTGAAGTATAAAAAGCAAATTGGCTTGCCGCCAAGCACCATGGTGCAAAATTAGACCCAGGCGTGAGCCTGGGTAATTTTATTACCTAATTCATAAGAAATAGTAGTAGCCTTAATCGGAGTGTTTGCTAATAGGAGACATCGGCATTGGCATTTGCATTTGGTGATACATTTGTCCTCCTACCATACCAGGACAAGGAGGCATTACCGGTAATACATTAGGCATATAGTTTCCCATACCAGCAACCTCTTGGCCAGGATATGCTGGCACCCCTTGCATAGGATTATACATCATGCCCTGTACAGCATTAGGCATGGGTTGTTCCATCATTCCATGTTCACAAGGCATATGGTTTTCCATCATCATGTGATGCATCATTTGGTACATCATTTGATTCATTTGTGCTAACATTTGACAACAACAGTTTTCCTCCATTGCTGCCTTCTTTTCTTTTTTGCATTTTTTGTCGCTCATTTCAGTCACTCCCTTAATGCTAAATTGCTTCACCATATCTTATGCACAGTTTAAAAAAATGTTATGGATAAAATGCCCAAATTGATTGTTCTGGGATACCTGTCACCCCTCAACTGGGAAGTTCATATGATGAAATAGTCCATGGGAGTAAAGCTACTGTGGGATTGCTTAGAGAAGTTACCCGTACGAGGAGGTTATGGATTGATGATTTTCCCTGTAATTATGGCTGGGGGTACAGGTACCAGGTTTTGGCCTCAGAGTCGGTCGAGGTTTCCAAAACAGTTTCTGAAGTTTAATCACACTGAGGAAAGTTTGTTGCAGTCAACATATCGGCGCATCAAAGCGTTGGTGCCAGAAGACCAGATTTATGTGGTAACGAATAAACGCTACCTGAGTAAGGTTAATGCCCAGCTACCATCACTTGCAGCAGCTAACGTAATCGTAGAACCAATGCGGAGAGACACAGCCCCCTGTATCGGCCTAGCCACTTTATTTCTCTCCGAAGTCCAAAGTGATGGTGTAATGGTTCTGGTACCATCTGACCACTATATTGCCCAAGAAGCAGATTTTATGGCAAGTTTGCGTTATGCTGTAGAAGTTGCCGAAAAGTCAGATTCCATCATTACACTTGGCATTACACCAACTGAACCTAAAACTGGTTATGGTTATATTAAACAAGGTGAAATATATGACAACCAGGCTAATGATCTGCGCATCCACCAGGTAGAGGAATTCACCGAGAAGCCTAATTTAGATAAAGCTAGGGAATATTTAGCTTCTGGTCAGTATCTCTGGAACAGTGGAATATATATTTGCCGGATTAAAGTAATGTTAAGAGCTATCTACCAGCATATGCCCAAATTAGCCCGTAGCCTAGCTCGGATTGGCAGAAGTATCGGAACTGCTGAGTTAGAGCTAGAATTACGGAAATGCTATCGCGAGATGGAGAAAATATCTATTGACTATGGAATTATGGAAAAAGAGCCAAATATACTAGTAATTCCTTGTGAGTGCGGGTGGGATGACATTGGCAGTTGGTCAGTTGTAGGTAACATGCTACCAAAAGATCAAAATGGTAATTCCATTAGGGGAAACCACATCGGAATCGATACCGAGAATTGTATCATAGAAGGTAGTGGGCATCGATTGATAGCTACCTTAGGCGTAGAAAATTTAATAGTTATCCAAACCAAGGATGTTGTGATGGTTTGCCAACGAGAAAGAGATCAAGAAGTTAAGGAGCTTGTGAAATTAGTTAAGTCACCAGAACTGCGTAGATTCTGGTAGCAACCGAAGAAAGGAGGTAACAGTCTATGGCTGTCCTAAATCTCCAATTATTGCAAACCTTGAGGCAGCACGCTATAGATCCAGGGGTTTTAGAACAGTATGAGTTTTTAATCCAAAAAATAAAACCGGTACGCAGAGTATTCCAACTCTCCACTAGTAAAGGCGTAAAAGCCTTGA
>CAZKEO010000025.1:0-1387 GCA_964551785.1 uncultured Eubacteriales bacterium
TTCTATTCTAGTAGCACTAGGAGCTTCTAAGCCGGAGGTAGCCAGACCTTTGCCATGCTCAGGGGAAGTGAGAGGTAATCCAACTGAACTAGTCGAAGACCAGCAAGATGCCCAGAGCGTATAGGTAATAAATGCAGTGCAAATAAGAAGACATTATGTAGGGAGAAATCGAAAATTATGGTATAATGTGGATAGTGTCTATAATGCGCAGCTAAATAAGCAAAAGACAAGACAGCAACAAATTTGAAGACAAAAATATATTCTCATGAAAAGAAAGGAGTTTTAATATGGCTTCAAATAGCATTTTTATCTATGAATTAGTAGCCACCAGCAAATCCTTAGCATCTGATATATACAATTTGGTAAACGAATGTCCAGAAGATGAAAATAATTATTTTAACCTGCAATTATTAAGTCCCAAAGAATTGAGTGGAGAATATGTGGTTGTTCAAAATGTTGAAGAAACATATTATAACGCTGGACAACGTACTTTTGAAACAAGAATTGCACCAAGAGCTAATGTCATACATTTTGATATCTTTGATAATCAGCTGGAAATATGGAGCAATAAGACCAATGCAAACCGATTGGTGTTTACGCTGTCTAATTTGCTAAATCAGATTTCCATAAACGCCATCGAAATTTCACTAAAAGACATTGTACATAAACTCCAATACCAAAAAGTGAAAATATCCAAAGTATGCTTCCAAGATTTCTTATTTACAGAAGATATAGTCGGAAACTTCAATGTGGATCTTTCATCTTATGGGGATGCCTTTTCTGTATTGCAAAAATATCAAGACAAAATCGCTAGAATGACAATTATTCTTCCCCATAATGATACATCTTTAAGGATTAGTCTAACTGCAAAAGGTTTGGTTACTGTTTACAAATCAAGAGACATGTTAGACGATGATGCAATTAACTTACTACGTGACATCCTGTTAAAGCGAGGTGAATGATATGGGAGAATTAAGTCAATCTATTGGTAAAAAACTTGAAAATTTTGGAAGCAATTTATTTGCCAACCTAGAGTGGGAAATATTGGCACAAAATGTTCAAATTGACTGTACTCATTCATCACACAAAAGCTCAACATCTAAATCTGGCAAAAAATCTACGCATGGTATTGATATTTTACAAGGATTCTATAATCCTTTGACTAATAGAAAGGAAGCTGTTATTGTCGAATGTAAAAACCATCTATGGAAAGATTTTATACCAAGCAACTTGGATACTTGGATTAAGGAACTAGTTAATACCATAGAGTGTGCATCATCCGCACCGACAGTATCACCCTATTTAACAGAATACACTCTCATAACCGGCATTTTGTTGTTCAATTCGAGTGACAATTTGTATGAATCCAAAAGAGCACTTGAAAGCA
>CAZKEO010000025.1:1397-10547 GCA_964551785.1 uncultured Eubacteriales bacterium
AAAGTTACTGTTCCTCGACGTAGAAATCCAGTGATGCTATATCTTGCAGATACCAACCAGTTGGAAAAGTGGTATTCTTTGAACAAAGAAATTACATCTATTAAAAGTAGCAACAAAGACCATAATTTTGGAATAATTTATCCATCAATTGGAGGATCAAATTGGGAACGAATTGCCGTCATTACTCCAAGCTATTTATTTTCTGATTTCATTCTATCCGCATATACAAGAACAATCGAAGTGTCAGACGGTACTAAAAAAATTGATGTCAAGAGCATCTTCTGCTTTGATAAGGTGAATGAAGATTCTCTTTTGTATTTGCGTGACATGATAAATAATTTGCAACTTGAAGCTCGTAGTGAGCGTCAACAAGAGATTCACATTTATTTTTATCCTGAAACAGCAGATGACACAGGTTTTATTAAGGATTGCTTCAATCGTATGATTGGTATGGACAGGCTTACATATCAATTAAAATTCTTAGATAACAGACGGCTATCTCCAGTAGATTATGAGTAGGAGATGATAATATGGCAATTCAAAAATATGTACATGGAGAAAACTTCAAAAAGCTAATTGATGATAACTTAGTAAATGCAAGCAGCGTAAAATATCTTCTAAAACAGAAAGGAATTATACCGATTTGTACTAGTGCTGAGGCACTTTCCGAGTTGGTTTATAGAATTTTGTTCGGGTCAAACACAATGACACAGGTTCATAATGTTATGAATTTCGAGCAGAATAATTTGAAATCTACGATGGTTGTAATCAACCCCAAATTGATGAATTCAGAAAATGACTTTTTAACAGATTTGTCTGATGAGTTCATTAAGATGCAAAGAATTCCAAATACAAAATACAAACTCAAAAACATTCGCAAGGATAATTCAAGTCTCACTTTACAATATAGCTTTGAAAAACCTCAAAAAGGGCGAGTTAGTTTAGCGGATAGCAGAACTGTAATATTAGATATAAGCATTACGCCCATTGCTAATGAACAATATAAAGTTAGTATTCGGCACGAGGGTGTGTCTGAATCAAAACAATTCGTTTCATTATTAGGTGATATGGTAAAAGGTGAACCCGCAGAACAAGTTTTTGGCATTAAGAGAATTACACTTAACAGTCTACTGAAAAACCACAAAGTTGATTTTTTCGATAAATTCGGAGCATATAAGCATAATACATGGTCGATTATTGATATTACAAACGTAACTGTTAATAAGAATGAATCTACCATCGACGAAGATGCTGATGATTCAAGCATACAAGAATTAAGTGAGAATGAACCAACAGGCAAACTAACAGGAATCAGTTCAGCAATACTAACAGGCGGTGGTTTGCGCAATAACGATTTCGTAAAAGAATGTATGACACAAGGTTTTATATTTTTAAGTATGCGCTACAAAATGAGCCATAAATCATTGCCAATTACAATAGAAATTGATGTAAACTTTAAGCAAACTGATTTGAAAATCAATATCACAAAAACTTATAGGACCGAGGAGGATGGCAAAGATCACATTACGCCATTGCCACCAGATGAGCAAAGTGAGTTCATTGATTATTTCCAAAATGTTGCCTATGAAATATATTCGAATCTCTTGGACAAACAACGTCATGAAGTAGAAACAAAAGCTCAAACCGTGTTAAATACCAAAGAAGCATAACAGCAAGAGGACGGTGTAACAGCATTCATCCTCTTAATGGCACCATCTTCCCATATTAAGCTTAAATGAAAAAGTGCGCGCCGGGAGGCTTGTGGAGGATGAATAAAAGCAGAAAGCTCAAACTTGATAAGAAATACAGACCGTTCCCGACTAACGACGGTGATGAAATATATCCTAATGGAATTTTCAACTTCAATATTTCAAGGATATTGGAACATATAATGGCAGGGAAGCTTGATGTTGAAAAAGAACTGATCGATGTTAGGGAATGGTTCAAGACACATTTTCGTGGCGCTATGAACGAAGATCATTTGTCAATGGTTGATATTAGAAATCCTGTACTCCAGGCAGAGATCCGACCAGGTATGTTTGAAATAATAGACGGAAACCATAGGATGGAAAAAGCGTCTCGTGATAACGTTGAGTTTATAAATTCATATAAGCTTAAAGGAGAGCAGCTTTTAGCATACTTTGCTGATAAGCGAGGGTATGAAGCATTTGTTGAGTATTGGAATTTAAAGCTTTGAGTCCATTTTGGTAATAAAGTTGAATGCTTTACGGCTCAAGCGACCAGAGGTTTGTCTGATTATCAACTTCCCCTAATCCATATTACCGGAATGGATAGGTGTTATCTTAACGAAAAGGGCTTGCACGCCTTAGAGTGTGTTTTTTGCCTTCTGGCTGGGGCGTTTCAGGTGGTTGGGGACTGTCGGCCAATGTGCAATCAAGTTCCCAGGCTTCGGAAATAACCCGACCCTCCGTATTTGAAAAGTGCACTCTCGCGCTGCTTGTGCTGTTGTTGCGGAGGTGAGTCGGGCCTCTGCGCACGAAAGCTAGGCTTATGTGGCGGGGGAGTGGACAGAAGGATTATCGAGGCTCTTGACCAACATATAAAATTAATAATTCAGCAGAACAGTTTGGTGGAAGTAGAGCTAAATACTTCCTCTGCTGTAATTGCCAATGAAATTGCTGGTTCCCATGATGAATTTAGTTTAAAATAAAGCAAACCACCCCTTTTGCGGAGTGGTTTTAATCAAAACGTTTAGTATTAGTACTTAACGCTGCTTAACCAGATGGTTAACAGCCGACTGTATATCCGCCGCCAATGGAACCTCGAGAATTACTTCTTTTCCGCTGCGGGGGTGGGTGAAGCGTAGCTTGTTGGCGTGCAGAGCCTGTCGATCTATTAAGGGTGAAGCACACCCGTACAGGAGGTCACCGCATACAGGATGGCCCAGAAAACTCAGATGCACCCTTATCTGGTGGGTACGACCGGTCTCCAGTCTTAATGATATCAGGGTATGTCCCGGATATTTCTCAAGTACCTTATAATGGGTGACTGCTGGCTGACCATCTGAATGAACTATTCTCCGGCGACTTTTATCATCTTGCCGGGCGATTGGTTGGTCGATACGATCGCTGTCTTTTGCCATCGCCCCCTCTACCAAAGCAATGTACCCTCGCTGAATGCTGCGGCCTTTTAGCTGATTGAATATACCTTGATGGGCAAACTGGCTATTCCCGATTAGGATCAACCCTGAAGTGTCTTTATCTAGGCGGTTTATCGGGCGAAAAAGGGTGTTCCGTCCTAACTCCTGCCAGTAATAAGTTACAGCGTTAGCTAGGGTACCGGTACCTCCGAGTCGAGATGGATGAGTGGACATACCCGCAGGCTTGTTCACCACCAGGAAGTCTACATCTTCGTAAACTATGTCCAGAGGAATCGACTCCGGTATGATTTTGCTCTCCTCGGTCAAGTCCATATCAATGGTGATAATATCCCCCGCATTGATGCAGTAGTTGGTATGGGCCGTAGACCCGTTTACCTTTATTTTGCTCTGCTGCTTAAGCCGTACTACAAGAGAATGGGATAACAAAAGTTTAGCAGATAGTATGTCCCGCAGAAAAGTACCCTGGTCCAGAAGACCTGCTGTGTAAGTCAACTGTGTATTGTTCAATTTTCCCTCACTGTTCAAGATTAATTATTTTTATTACATCCTAACATAAAAACTACTGATATTAAATAGACTTTCGACAATTTCCAGTCATTGACGGAAGCTTAATTCATTGCTAGAATAAGGATAAATCAAGGAGGCTTGGACATGTTGAAAATACTCCAGCTAGATGAAAAGATTAATCTGTTGCCGGATTTTTTTTCTAAGCGGCCCGGGGTTATGGCTGTTTTTTTATTTGGCTCCTATGGAACTGAGTATCAGACAGAACACAGTGATATTGATTTTGCTGTCTTATCTGATCCTTGCCTGGATATTGGGGCAGAGGCAGAGGTTCTAGTGGGTTTAACGGATATTCTGGGTACAGATAGGGTTGATTTGGTTAACCTGAATAAAGCACCCCTTAATCTACAATTTCGAGTGGTCCAGACCGGAAGAATTATCTACGAGAAGGACTATATAACTACTTGTGATTTCATTGAAAGGGTTGCCGACCGCTATCAGGATTATGCCATTGACCTGCACTACTTTTATCAGGAATATGACAAAGCCCTTAAGGAGGTCTGCTCTAATGGTGGATAAGGAAGTTATCAGGGCGAAGATTCAAACCATCGAAGCCAATACTATTAAACTTAGGCAATTAGCCATGTATAAGGTTAGTGAATTCTTGGAGGATTTTCGCAATGTGGAGGCTGCCAAGCATCTATTGCAGGTTAATGTGGAGGCTATGATTGATGTGGCCAATCACATCGCGGCCCGCAACAGATGGCGAACCCCAGAAACTAGCTCTGATGCTCTGGCCTTACTGGCGGAAAACGGAATTTTGGAAGCAGAGGATTTACCTAGGTTCAACAAGATGGTTAAATTTCGCAATCGGGTAGTGCACTTATACCATTTGGTTGATGATGCGGAAATTCACCGGATTTTGCAAGAGAACCTGGATGATTTTGCCCTTTTCGTGAAGAGGATTGTCTTGAAAGTCTTCTAGTTATTTTCCTTTTGAATTAGCCCATTGGAAAAACCCTTTCCGAAGGGTTTTTCGTATCTTTCTCACCCAAGCCCAACTTAACTCAGCGAAGGGTGATACTAGCACAAAGATACCCTCGTCACTCACTTACCCAACGCACTGGGGCATTTGCAAAAAAAATAAAGCATCAAGGACAAATTTCCTTGATGCTTTTTCGGATTCTTCAGGTTAAAGATGCTTATTGTCCATCAGTTGAAGAAGTTACTATTATTCACCTAAATCCACATTGTGGTACACTTGGCGAACATCTTCTAAATCCTCTAAGGCATCAATCATTTTTTCAAACTGTGCTTGGGAGTTTTCGGGAAGTGTTAGTTCGTTTTGGGCCAGCATTGTTATTTCTGCAACTGTAAATTCAGTTATCCCAACAGTCATAAAGGCGGCTTGCACTGCATGAAACTGGTCAGGTTCGCCATAAACGATAACAGCATCATCTTCTTCTAATATGTCACGCACGTCTACATCAGCTTCCATTAGTATTTCTAGCACTTCATCTGCTGTTTTACCTTCGAGGCCGATGACAGCTGTTGCATCAAACATATAGGCTACAGAGCCAGTTACTCCCATGTTGCCACCGTTTTTAGTAAAAGCAGCACGCACTTCTGCTGCAGTACGGTTTACGTTATTTGTCAGTGCATCTACGATTACCATTGAGCCATTTGGCCCGAAGCCTTCATAACGAAGTTCGACAAAGTTTTCATCTGAAGCACCTTTTGCTTTTTCAATCGCTCGATCAATGATTGCTTTAGGTACCATGTAAGTTTTGGCGCGCTCCACTACGAATTTTAAAGCCTGATTTGATTCTGGATCTGGGACACCTTGTTTGGCTGCTACATAAATTTCCAGTCCAAACTTGGCATAAATACGACTTGTGTTTACATCTTTTGATGCCTTTTTGTCTTTTATATTTGACCACTTACGACCCATAATGTTCACTCTCTTTCAAAATTATTGAAGTTGTTGTAATCTTTCACATTATACCAAATTTGCATAATTTGTGACAAGTATAAATAATCACAAAAAGGAGATTATTATGTTGACAAAACTAACTCTTATTTGGTAACATATAGATAGCAACTAAACCTAGCACAATACTAGGAAATGGGAGGGTAATATAATGAGAATAGCAAACAATATTTCAGAATTAGTGGGACAAACCCCGCTGGTTAAGCTCAATAAACTAACTGGACCAGCTGATGCCACCGTTTATGTCAAGCTGGAGTCTTTTAATCCAGGCAGTAGTGTCAAGGATCGGATTGCCTTAAGTATGATTAATGCCGCTGAGGAAGCTGGGTTAATCAAACCTGGTGATGTTATTGTTGAGCCAACTAGCGGTAATACCGGTGTAGGTCTGGCTATGATCGCCGCAGCCAGAGGATATAAGTTAATCCTGACCATGCCTGAAACCATGAGCATGGAGCGTCGCAACCTCTTAAAAGCCTATGGAGCTGAATTAGTTTTAACTCCTGGACCAGATGGCATGAAAGGTGCGATTCAAAAGGCCGAAGAATTAGTCCAGGAAAATCCTAGTTACTTTATTCCTCAGCAGTTTAAGAATCCTGCTAATCCTCAGGTACACCGGGAGACTACCGCTCGAGAAGTGTTGGAACAGGCTCAAGGTCAGTTAGATGCTTTTGTGGCTGGGGTAGGTACTGGTGGTACCATTACCGGGGTCGGTGAAATCCTGAAGCAGTCTTTGCCGGAGATTAAAATTGTGGCTGTAGAACCAGCGGCTTCTCCTGTACTGTCCGGTGGGAAACCAGGACCTCATAAAATTCAGGGCATTGGAGCAGGTTTCGTACCTGATGTCCTCAACTTAAAAGCTGTCGACGAAATTGTCCAAGTTAGTAATGATGATGCCATGGTAACTGCCCGCAACCTAGCCCGCCAAGAGGGCATTTTGGTAGGGATCTCTTCTGGTGCTGCCGTGTATGCTGCCCTGCAACTAGCTAAGCATCTGGGCGCAGGAAAAAAGATCATTGCCCTAACTCCTGATACTGGAGAACGTTATCTGAGTACTGAGCTTTTTACCAATGCATAGACACTAGTCCATACCGAAACTAGGACAGCCTGCTAAAGTTGTGGGGCTGTCCTTTTTGTAGGAATTTGTTATATAATATTAAGGAAGTGGTTTAGAAAAGAATTAGAATGGAACAAGTTAGCGCAAGGAGGAAGTACCGTTTGGATATTCTGTCACGAGTTCAGCAAATTACTGATGAGATTATCGCTTGGCGTCGGGAAATTCATCGTTGGCCGGAATTAGGTGGTCAGGAAGTCCAGACCTGTGCTTTGATTGTCGAAACTCTAGAAAAGCTAGGTGTGGCATACCAAATAGTGGATACTGGGGTAATTGGCTTCATAAAAGGCGGTCAGCCTGGTAAAACTATAGCTCTGCGAGCAGATCTGGATTGTTTACCTGTCCAAGAGGATACAGGTTTGGAGTTTAGTTCCCAGCGTCCTGGGTTAATGCATGCCTGTGGCCATGATGCTCATACTGCCATGCTGCTGGGAGCCGCCAAAGTACTTGTTCAACTGGCACCTAGTCTCCATGGAAATATTAAATTGTTCTTTCAACCTTCGGAGGAAAGTCACCCCGGAGGAGCGCTTAAGCTGATTGCAGCCGGTGCCCTGGAGCAGGTGGATTTAGTCGTAGGGTTGCACGTCTTACCTCTCCTGCCTAAGGGCAGTTTAGGTGTCAAAGCCGGAACCATCATGGCTGCTGCCGATACCTTTGAACTAAAAATAGTTGGGAGAGGTGGTCATGGGGCAGCTCCACATTTAACCATCGATCCGATAGTAATAGCTGCTGAGGTAATTTTGGGCTTACAGACCATTGCCAGCCGCAGAGTAGACCCCCAAGAGCCGGTTGTCATTACAGTAGCTGCGATTCATGGCGGTGAAGTGAATAACATCATTCCTCAGGAAGTTTACCTCAAAGGCACTGTCCGCACCTTGAGTCCCGAGCTGAGAGCACAAGCCCCCAGCTTGCTGGAACAGAAAATCAGTGGGATTGTACAGTCCGCAGGTGGCGATTTTAGTTTAGATTACCGGCTGGGTTATCCGGCACTTGTTAACGACCAACAGGCAGTTCAGCTAGTCACGGCGTCGGCGCTGAAAGTACTAGGACCAGATGGCGTGTCCAACTTAGAAAAAGCCAGTATGAGTGGCGAGGATTTTGCCTACTATGCTCAGCAGGTGCCAGCCTGTTTTGCTTTTTTGGGTACTGGTATTACAGGACAAGAACCTGTGCACTGGCACAGCCCCCATTTTATCGTGGATGAGGAGACACTGCCAATCGGAACAGCAATCTTGGTTCAGACAGCGGTGGATTTTATCACTTCATAACTTGCTTAAAAACATAAAAAATTCGCGCGCGAGCAGCGAATAAGGAGGTTGCGATTTTGGTTTTTTCATCAGAAGAATTAACACGCTACCAACGTAACATCTTAATCACCGAAATAGGCCAAGAGGGACAACAAAAACTAAAAGACGCTAAAGTATTAATTGTGGGAACCGGAGGGCTTGGCTCACCGATTGCCTATTATTTAGCTGCCGCTGGAATAGGCAAGCTAGGTCTGGTGGATGGAGATGTTGTTGACACTAGTAACTTGCAGCGTCAAATTTTACACCGCACGGCAGATCTGGGGAGATTAAAGGTGGAATCAGCGCGCGAAAAGCTGCTGGCGTTAAACCCTAATCTGCAGGTGGAGGTCTATCAGCAAAGGCTTGATGCTGAAAATGTCGAGACCATCTTAGCAGACTATGATTTAGCAGTAGATGCGGTCGATAATTTTCCCACTAGGTTTATCGTTAATGATGCTTGTGTTAAACTACAAAAGCCTTTTTTTCATGGGGCGGTGTTGCGCTTTTACGGTCAGGCTATGACTGTGATCCCAGGACAGGGCCCATGCTATCGCTGTATCTTCCGGCAACCACCACCGCCTTCGGCACCAACTACAGCCGAAGTAGGGGTATTGGGAGCCATTGTGGGGGTAATCGGCTGTTTGCAGGCTACTGAAGTGGTCAAGTACCTTGTAGGTGCTGGGGATTTGTTAGTGGGTAAACTGTTGAATTTTGACGGCCTCACCATGTCTTTTCAAAAAATCCCGCTGTTGCAAGATGAGCATTGCCCCGCTTGCGGATAAACACCCGTTATCTAATTTTAATTAATTGGTCACCTTCCAAGAGGCTTTTATATTTCAGAGGAAATTCAGTTAGTTTATTGGAGGGCTCGACTTCTAAGACATAGTACCATTTTTCGTCTTGATCATTAACCGGAATGCAACGCACATAGATTTTGTCACTGATTTTGAGATCTCGAAGCTGGGCTACTAAGGGCCCAAACGCTCGATAGACAGTGATGCTGACAGGGTCGGTTTTACTCTCAAGTGCTAAACAGAATTCGGCGTAAGAAACAGTTTTCAAGAAACGTTTTTTGGCTGCCGCTGTTACTCTCGAGCTGAGATAGCCAAAATGAACAATCATTAAGGCGTCTCGTTCT
>CAZKEO010000026.1:0-10441 GCA_964551785.1 uncultured Eubacteriales bacterium
ACACCTAGAGCTGGATGATGACCAAGGGCTGTTTGCGTCTATTGCCCAAGAGTCCCGAGCAGTAGAAACTATTGAAGATGGAATTTATATAATTCCCAACGGAGTGGCCGCTAATTTAGCTGGACGCGTGACCTTAGCAGATTCAGCTGCTCTAGCGATTATTAACTTATTAGAAGAGCCGGAGTTGCTTCATAAGAACGTGGTTTCCGAAGTAGATGTGGATAAATGTGGGGGCTGTGGAACTTGTGTAAAAACTTGCGCCTTCAAGGCTTCCAGCATTGACCCCCGAAGCAGGGTATCAATGATCAATAAGCGACGCTGTAAAGGCTGCGGCAACTGTGTTACATCCTGCCCAACAGGTGCAAGGGATTTGCTGACCTACCCCCAAAAGTATCTCTTGGAAGCAATCGACATCCTATCGCAAGCCACTAATGCCGAGGAACCAAAAGTATTAGCTTTTTTATGTGAAGGTTGTGGCTATAAAGCCATGGATGAGGCTGCTGAACAGGAACTCCTTTATTCTACTAACATTATGCCTTTAGGGGTTCGCTGTGGTGGAACAATTGACATGCAACTGATCCTAGAAGCCTTTATGAAGGGTTTTATTGGAGTGACTATTTGTAAGTGTGCTGATGGGCACTGCCGGAATATCGTCGGTGATACTGACTTAGACCGGAGGGCTAATTTATTCCGGGAAATCTTACGGAGTCGTGGGATTAACGATGATCGTTTGCGGATTGTAGAAACCAGAAGACAAGGTGATCATCAGTGTGTAAATACTATTTTGCAGTTATTTGAAGATATTAAATCCGGGGAGGTGACTGGCGATGAGTGCTAAGCCACGCGTAGCCACCGCATGGTTACAAGGTTGTTCAGGATGCCATATTTCCTTTTTAGACCTCCACTCCGAACTAGTGGATGTGCTAGGTTTAATTGACCTAAAGGCTTCCCCGATTATGGATATTAAGGAAATGCCGGAAGTGGATATTGCGCTAGTTGAGGGCGCAGTAGCTAATAGCGAAAATGAGGAGCGACTAAAGGAAATCAGGGCCAAAGCGAAGATTCTAATTGCCTTCGGCACTTGTGCTGCTTTTGGCGGCATAGCTGGCTTAAGGAACCTTTATCATGCTAAAGATGTACTAGCTGAAGTTTATCAGAATACACCTGGCTTAGCTGGAGGGGAGCAGCCCGGTAGTCCGGAAATTCCAAAGCTGTTACCCCATGTGAAAGCCATCGGCCAAGTGGTTAAGGTAGACTACATTATTCCAGGCTGTCCTCCGCTCCCAAGTGTCATCAAAGAAGTACTCGTGGCTTTGTTGAACGGGCAGGAACCCAAATTACCGCAGCGTAGTCTGTGTGATGAATGTGGCAGGCAGCAATCAGAAATGCTGATACCTAAGCGGGAATTCGTAACTGATGCAGTAGTGGCCTTGATGGAACTACCGGAAATTGACGTCACAAAGTGTTTTTTAGAACAAGGTTTACTTTGTATGGGACCAGCTACCAGAGAGGGCTGTCACGCCCGTTGCATGAAAGGAAATGTCCCCTGCCGAGGTTGCATGGGCCCTGCTCCAGGGGCATTGGAACAAGGAGCAAAAATTGTTAATGCTCTAGCTTCCATATTACCTGCTGGTGGTTTGATGTTTATGGAAGACATTGTGGGCACGGGATATCGCTATTCACTCCCGGTATCCATTATTCCATCAGTAAGGGGGAAGAAAAGTGAGTAAAGTAATTACAATTGACCCCGTTACCCGAGTTGAGGGACATGGGAAAGTAACTATCCATTTAGATGATCAGGGACAAGTAAGTGAAAGCCATTTTCATATTCAGGAATTCCGAGGTTTTGAAAAGCTTTGCCAAGAGCGGATGGTTTGGGAAATGCCAATTATTACAACACGGATTTGTGGGATTTGCCCGGTAAGTCATCACTTAGCAGCAGTTAAAGCTTGTGACGATTTATTTCAAGTAACAATTCCGACTACTGCTCATATGCTACGGGAACTGATGCATATGGGTCAGCTCATCCATTCTCACGCCCTGCACTTTTTCTATCTGGCTGCCCCTGACTTATTATTTGGCTTGGAGGGGACACCAGAGGAGCGTAATGTAGTTGGCTTGATAGCGAAAGACCCTGAATTAGGCCGCAAAGCCATCCGTTTGCGGCAGGTAGGCCAAGATATCGTCGAACGGGTAGGTGGACGTGCAATTCACCCAGTTACTGCCATACCAGGGGGGATGAGCAAAGCCCTATCTCATGAGGATCGCTTTGAGATCAAGAAAAACCTGCAAGAAGCCTTACTGTTAGCCCAGGAAGCCTTAAGCTTGGTTAAACAAATTAACCTAAAGTATCATGATATCATTCAGGATTTTGCCGCTTTTCCCAGTAGTTATCTAGGCTTAACTAAAAACGGGGCACTAGAACTATATGATGGGATTCTGCGCTTAATTGACAGCAAGGGGGAACTCTTGGAAGAATTCGACCCAAGAAATTACCTGGATTATATAGCCGAACAAAGTGTTGCGAACAGTTACCTGAAGTATCCTTTCTATAAAAAAGCAGGGTGGCCCAATGGTGTCTATCGGGTTGCACCTTTAGCAAGGTTAAATGTAGTAGATAAAATTAATACAACGCTAGCTAATCAGGAACTCGCTAAATATAAAGCCCTTGGACAGGGACGACCAGTGGAGCAGAGTATGTACCAACATTATGCCCGAGTAATCGAGCTGATGTATGCGGTTGAACGGGCCCAGCAGTTAATTAATGATGATGAAATCGTCCATAAAGAGGTCAGAGTCACCGTAAACAGGCAAGCTGGAGAGGGTGTCGGAGTTATTGAAGCACCCCGCGGCACATTAATTCACCATTATATTGCTGATGACTTAGGTAAGATTGAAAAAGTAAACATCCTGGTAGCTACTGCACATAATTATGCGGCAATGGACCAAGCGGTAAACAGTGTCGCCCAAAAAGTGCTGAACGGTACAGAAATTACCGAACCACTGCTGAACCAGATTGAGATGGCAATTCGTTGTTATGACCCTTGTTTATCCTGTGCCACCCACAGTCTGGGTCAAATGCCACTTGACGTCCAGTTAGTTTCGGCTGACGGAACTTTGGTCAAGCGGGCGTTAAGGGAGGTATAGGTATGGATACCGGCCAAGCCGTACAAACCATCAAAAAAGAATTAGAGTCTACTTTTGGTGTTGCCATAGCAACCACCCTATTAGCGATGTCTCGAACTAAAGCTAAAGCGCCTTTGATTGGAATGACTAAACAAGACTATCTGAACCTGGTTGGGGCACTTTGTACAGATAAGAAGGTAGAACAAATGCTGGGAGCTTCTGGTGCTAAAGAAAAACTCCGCAAGTGGTCAGCTCTAGTATAAGCTAACAACTCCATAGACCAGATGGCCATCAGAAGAGAGGAAGATGCAGTTGCAGTATCTTGTCGGGGTCGCGGCGAAGCGAGATAGGGAACTATCAGGTTCCAAAGATGTAGATGTTCTTGTGCTTGGTTACGGAAATGCCTTGTGTGGTGATGATGGCTTGGGACAGCGTGTTGCCACTTTATTAGCACAGGAAATGCCTCCAGCACTCGCCAATTTTACCACTATAAGGGCTCTTCACCAGCTTGATTTAACCCTTGCTAGTCAACTGCAAAATTACTCAGCGGTAATCTTTATTGATGCTCAAACGCAATTGTATCAAACTAAGGTACACATTTCAGAACTTGAGCGCAAGCAAGATCCAGCAACAACGGTAACAAAACCTATGGGGTTTTCTGCACATTTTCTCAACCCACAGGACCTGTTGTCCTTGGCTGAGAATTTGTATCAGACTTGTCCAACCGCTTGGCTAGTTGCGGTTCGTGGTTATCAAATGGAAATAGGGACTGAACTCTCGCCACAAGCTGAGGAAAATGCTAACCAGGCGGTAGCAGAGGTGCTTAAGTTACTTAATAAGCTCAGGTCTGAGCGATAAGCGTAGGTCGGGGACCTGTTCCGGTTTAGGAGCATTTTCACGAAGTAAAAATAGAAGGTCTTAGTGAAGCTGGGCAATAGAATCGCTCCGCTCAACAAGGATGTTGAGCGCCTCTGAGGTGGCACGAGGCCACGTCGAAGAGGTAGGGCGATTTCTATTAGCCTAGCAAACTTAGACCTTCTTTTTATCTTGCGTGTAATGCTCCGGACTGGCAACAGGTCCCCGACCGGTTAAGACATGCTTAAACTAAGACCCAAAAGCATAATTAAAATAAATTTAACTCGGCCGCAACTAGCTTCAAATACTCAGGAACCCGACTTGCTAATATTTCCGATAACGTGCGTCCGGTTACCACCTCATAGGGTTCAATTCCAAACAGTATGATTTCAGCCGGGGCTTCATCAAGGTGCTGTGAGAGCTCCAAAACGCTAAACAGATCACCTTCATGGAGAGAGAAGCGCCGCTTAGCATTCGGGGAAACCTCATCAGGGGTAAAGCGCCGGATCGTACCAGGCGGCTCACCCATCAGAGCACAATCGATAATTACCGCTTTGTGTTTACCAGCTATATTATGCAGGACTGCTAGGCCAGACGTCCCCAAGTCTTCAAACTGGATCCTAGACAGAGCTTCTGAAGGGCTTGCCAACTTGGCGAGTTCATTTACCAGATAGACACCAATGCCTTCATCAGTCATTAACGGGTTCCCCAGCCCAATTACTATCACTTTCCCCATGTTAGACAAACTTGACATCTAAATAATGAGTTGAACCGGAGACACAAGGGTCATAGGCCCGGACCAGCATTTCCAGCATTAGGCGGACTTCGTCTTGGCCACGATGGATAATTTGGGGAACCAGAGCTTCAAAGTCCTGCTGGATGTTAGCATGGTTCTGGTTGGTGGGGATGGAAATGTTGGCTGCTGTGCAAAGCCCCTGATCATCAAAGGCATAACGATGAAACAAGATCCCGCGCGGTGCTTCCACACAACCAGCTCCATTACCAGCCTTAGGAGTAACTTTAGGAGTTTCAGGCTTAATGCCAGCAGTTAATACCTCGTCAATGATTTGGAGTGCAGATTCCACAATGTGCACTGTTTCAACTAGTTGAGCAATAGTATTGAGGTAGGGGTTAAAGCACTTGGCCTTTAGTCCAAAGGCGTTGGCAGTTTCTCTAGCTAAGGGCATCAGATAAGCAGAGTTGAGATTAAATCTGGACAACGCCCCGACAGCATAAGCATCCCGATGCCAACGGGCCCATTTAGCTGTGGACTGAGGAACAGTGTATTCATTAACTACGGATTCAAAGTTTTGGACAGAAACGGTTTCATTGATATCAGTACTCCCAATTTCGCCACTATAGAAGGAATAGATTCCGGGATCAACCAGAGCAACATGTTCTGTTTCCCGTACAAAGTCAGGGAGTTTGTCAGCTAGGCTGAGGATAACACCAGCGACAGCTTTGAGGTCAGGGATGATGCTCATTAAGGTTTCCTTAGTTCCTGCAGTTCGCGGGCTGTGGGCAACTTACTAAAGCCTCCTGGCTTGAGTGTTACCGGGTGAGTCGTGCGCCCAGCCATCAAGTCAGACCAGTTATTAGCCAGCCGATGTAGTTTAATGACTGTCTTAACCACATCAAAATGTGTTTCCACCAAAGGAACCACAGACTTAGCGCCTAATAAATCAGGTGCTACCAAGTAACCAATGTGCAAGACGTGACTCTGCATATACTCAGAATAATGGGTGAGCAGGCGGAGCTTATCAGTTTGCTCTGAGACCTGGATCCCCATGGCAGCTTCCACACCTTTAATCGCTGCTAGAGAGTGGGAAATGGAACAAATTCCACAAACCCGACTAACCACGGTTTGAATCTCTTGCCAGCTCAGACCACGCATCATGGCCTCAAAGAATCTCGGAGCTTCGGGAACCTGCCATTCAATTTTCTCGATGGTGCCATCAGTAGCCTTGACCACGATATTGCCATGGCCTTCAATTCGCGTAACGTGCTTGACGTTAATATCAATAGTTTTACTCATCTGAATACCTCTGCTTACTCCCGAATAGCATCATTCGGTTTGTTAGTTCGGGGATGGTTTTCCCGTACTTTTTCATCACATCTTTGGCAGCATGCATATTGGGTTCATCGACATAACCCCGACAGCCAAAGCACCAGGTTTGATTAGAGGGACAACGTGATCCACAACCTGCCCTGGTAATTGGTCCCAGACAAATTTCGTTAAAATCATAGCGACACAGATTCTCTTTTAACTTACATTCCACACAGACCGGGTAATTCGGGATTTCTGGTGTTTTACCCAAAGCCAGACAGCGAACGATGTAGGTAAACTCGTTACGGTCAATGGGACACCCATGGATTTTGAAATCGACATTGACGATTTCGTGGATTGCCTTAGTTGGCATGGTCTGCAGGTGAGGCATCGAGGCAGCTTCTCCATAGACACACTCTTTAACTTCCTGAAGGTTAAAGTTGTTTTTAAGCTTATTAACTCCTCCAGTAGTAGCGCAGGAGCCTAAAGCTACGAGGATTTTGGCTTGTTCCCTGATTTTACGGAGCCGCTCTTCATCTTCAGGCCGGGTGATGGAACCTTCAATCAGGGCAATATCATATTCCTCGCTTTGTTCAGACATTGCTTCCCGCCACTCGACTGGGTGTAGTACCGAAAGAAGATTCAGGATCTCTTCCTCTAGGTTTACAATTTGTAGTTGGCACCCTTCGCAACAAGCGAAGTCAAAAATGGCCAGTTTCGGCTTGCTCATATTAAATAGCCTCCATGACATCTTTAATCTCGGAATACCTAAAGACAGGGCCTTCCTGACAAACATAAATTTCGTTCATTTGACAGTGGCCACACTTTCCTACACCGCACTTCATACGACGCTCTAGAGAGACATAAATCGCATCATCGGTAACTTCGCGCTTTTTCAGCTCAGCTAAGACAAATTTATACATCACTGGTGGACCACAGACTATCGCAATGGTCTGGGCAGGATCAAGCGTGATTTGAGGTAGCAAGGTTGTAATCATCCCGACATTACCATCCCAACTGCTATCACCTTTATCCACCGTTTCCAGCACTGTGACATCAGGTAGTGTTTTCCAGTGGGCTAACTCCTTAGTAAAGAGGCGGTCAGCAGCTGATTTTGTACCATACACAATCGTCACATGGCCATAATCCTCGCGGTTATCAAAGATGTAGTTGATTGCTGAGCGAACTGGCACTATCCCAATCCCGCCGCAAATCAAGAGTACATCCTTGCCCTTCATAACATCACTAACTGGGAACTGAGTACCAAAGGGTCCGCGAATTCCAGCTATATCACCGGGCTTTAATTTAGCTAGAGCAGTGGTGACATTACCAACCTGCCTGATCACCATTTGGAAAATCCCAGCTTGAGTGGGGGAGGAGCTAATCGAAATAGGGGCTTCACCAATTCCAGGCAGGGAAACCTCCAAGAACTGTCCAGGTTCATGACCAAGTTCCTCACCATTGGTAAGCTTAAATTCGTAGAATTTCTCCATCTCGGTCATCGGCTCAACCTTTAACAAGGTAGCAGATTCCGGTTGGTAAATATTTTTCTGACTCATGTACAAGCGGTTGAACACTTCTACTGGGTTAGCAATATTGGGTACACAGGTGGTAATACAACGACCACAGCCCACACAGGCTAACTGCTGGAGTTTATCGGCGATGTATTTGCCCTTCCGATAATAACGGTGCCGATAGCGATCTGCCCTGTGCTCCCGGAAGTTGTGTCCACCAGCCACAGCAGCAAAATCTCTCAGCAAGCAGCCATCCCAGGCTCTAGCGCGTTTCCCGGTCTCTAAATCCCAGTTCACATCATCCTGTACATCAAAACAATAACAGGTAGGGCAGACGAGGTTACAGCCTCCACAGGAAAAGCAGAGCTCAGCTTTTTCCTCCCAAATGGGGTCATAGTAGGACTTTTCGAGCAGAGCTGGAATCTCACGTGGCTTACATTTTAGTTTTTGTTTGCGCAACAACCGGGCATTATCCCTCCACAGTTGCTCCCGCTTTGAGAGATCAGCTGGCGTTACTTCCTGAGCTTCAGGTATTAGGGCCAACAAGGCTTCGCCTTTTTTAGTAATTGCTTCAACTAGATAGACACCACAAACTTTTGAGAGCAAAATGTCGAAGCCCTCCCGGACAGTAGCTGTATGCACATAACCAGCAAAGGTGTTTTCGGAGGCTGTCTGGACATCACAGGCAATAATTGTAGCATTCCGGCGCCGGTTCATGTAGTGGACATCGTAATTATCCGCACTAAAAATGATGTCCATTTGGGCGATTGCCACCACATCATAAGGGTGGACACCAAATAGGATAAAGGGTTCCACTTCGGTGATGCTCTTATACTCACCTTTGATATTGAACTCTAATAAATTTTCGCGTTGTGGTTGAAAATACTTCTTGGGAGGTAAGATTGTGACATCATAGTCGAGGCGTAAATCGGCGGCCTGCGCCAAAGGTCCAAACGTAAACTTATTTCCTTTGGCTTGGACACCAAAGACATTTTGTTTTGCGATGAGCGCGTTCACCCATGCATCCAAAGAGGCTTGGTCTATTTTTTTAATGCTCATTGCAACCTCCTTATCACCGATTTGAACAAATCTGAGTAGTTTTAGCTGGAATAATAAGCAAAAAGGCTAAGTTGGATTCAATCACCTCCACCAATAGCGGTAACTAATTTACGTGATAGTTTGTGCTATTTATCACATTCGACAGAGCGGCGAATTTATCCTGCTTAGCATGAAAATACAAAATATTAGCTACACTTAGGAGCGGTTAGCACCATTTGTGATGAAAATAGATAATAAAATCCCGCGAAATTAAAAAAACACCCTAAAGAGGGTGATTTTTAGGTCGTTTTAAGCATTTCTCGGGCTGGACATTGTGAATAGGGGTGCTTTTTGGGAAAACTGTAATTTAATATCATGAAAAACCTAAATCAAAATTTGTGTTCATTAAGTATTACCGCAAACCAGGCGGTATGGATATCCTCATCAATAAAGTTACTTTCCAAGATTTTTACTAGTTCTTCATCAAATGGACCAGTCTTTTTAACAGTATAGATTAATTCCTTATAGTCTTGCATGGCCTTAGTCTCGATTAGGATATTAGCTTTCAGAGTATTTTCCAGGCCTGCTAAAGAAATCAACTGACCACCTAAACTTCCGAAGCGGGGAGCCAGCACATCACCTAGGACACTAGGTTTTCCACCAAGCTCCTTGATTTTCTCAGCTAGATTATCAACATGCTGTTGCTCGATGTAGGCAGTCCGTTCAAAGACCTTCCCATAATAAGTGGACTTAAAGGTCTCGCTTTGGGCTTGATAAAGGTCAACCTGACTGAGCTCAAGGCTATAAAATATATTGAGTTTATTGATTAAGGTAGTTCTATCCATTTTTCGACTCCTTTGAAGAAGACAATTCTCTTAGCTAGTTTGTACAAAGGGCTCTCAAAAAATTTATCCTGTTTGCCCTATTGACAACAATCCCCTAACAGGCTAAAATACAAATAAACCTATCGAATTAGTCGGAATAGTTGACCAGAAAAACTGGAGGCTATCCTTACCTGCACCATTGGGAAGGGGTATCTCTGGTTTTTTTTATCCAAAACTAAAGGAGGAATATCAATGTTCAAAGCAACAACCCAAAAACTAAAGGGCAAAGCAACCAAAATTGCTGTGATAGCCGGGGTCTTATCCCTAGTCACACTCGGAGTAGTAGGTTGCGGTCAAAATTCCGCAAAAACCACCGCCCAAAAACCGGAAGCTAAGCAACCGCAAGCTATCCAATTACTAAACGTATCCTATGACCCTACCCGCGAATTGTACAAAGCCTTTAATGAGTCCTTCATAAAATACTGGAAAACCAAAACCGGTCAAGATGTTACCATCAAACAATCTCATGGTGGCTCGGGTAAACAAGGACGGGCAGTGATCGACGGACTAGAAGCTGATGTGGTAACCCTAGCTTTAGCCTATGACATTGACCAGTTATACGACAAAAGACAACTAATTCCACAGGACTGGCAACAGCGCTTGGCTAATAATTCCTCACCCTACACTTCGACAATAGTTTTCCTAGTTCGAAAGGGTAACCCGAAAAACATCAAAGATTGGAATGATTTAGTCAAACCAGGAGTATCAGTCATCACTCCTAACCCTAAAACCTCTGGTGGAGCTCGCTGGAACTACCTAGCTGCCTGGGGCTATGCCTTGAAGCAAAACAATAATGATGAAGCGAAGGCCCAAGAATTTGTTAATAAGCTCTTCAAAAACGTCCCAGTGCTAGATTCTGGTGCTAGGGGTTCCACTACTACCTTTGTAGAGCGTGGACTCGGTGATGTCTTTATCTCCTGGGAAAACGAAGCATATCTAGTTACTAATGAGTTAGGCAAAGATAAATTCGACATCGT
>CAZKEO010000027.1:0-10389 GCA_964551785.1 uncultured Eubacteriales bacterium
TAGGAAAAACATATGAAGAATTACAAGTAGGTGACTCCAGCAACTTTCGAAAGACTATCACTGAAACAGATGTGGTAATATATGCCGGTTTGACAGGAGATTTTAACCCCATTCACATTGACGAAGTATATGCTAAGAGTGCTTCGTTTGGGCGCCGGATTGCCCACGGAATGCTCACCATGTCCCTACTTACTAATGTTTTGGGGAACAAGTTTCCCGGACTAGGTACTGTTCTCTTGGATGTCCAGTGCCGGTTTAAAGCCCCTGTTTTTATTGGGGATACAATTACTGTAGAGTTAACCATTATTGAAAAGCTCGATGACAAAGGGTTTATTCGGATGAATGCCAACTTCTTTAACCAGCATGGTAAAGAAGTTATTGTGGGTGAGACTCTTGCGATGCCTCCTAGAAAAAAGATAGCTTTAAGTAAAGTTGGTTAGTAACGGACAAAAACTAATTGTGAGGGATTAGTTATGGCATCTTTGTCAAACAACTCTGTGCTGAATGTACTGGATAGTAAAGCTAATGAGTTGTTAATACAGTTACAAAATAACCCAAGAGTTTATGAGCATTGTTCAAGGGTTTCAAAGTTTGCGGTGACCATTGCAGCGAAGATGGGCTTGCCAACTCATAGCCAAGAACAAATTCGGGTAGCCAGCCTTTTCCATGATCTAGGAAAGTTATATTTGCCGTCTGACATTTTGATTAAGAAACAATTAACTTTTCAGGATTGGGAGCTTATAAAAACTCATAGCCAGTTAGGCAAGGAGGCTATGATGGAATCTGAAAGTTTAAGTCAGTTTATTACTTGGGTCCTGTATCATCACGAAAGATATGATGGTTCAGGATATCCTCAGGGGCTTAAGGGATTAGAGATTCCTCTTGAATCGAGAATAATTGCTGCGGCGGACAGTCTCGACGCAATGATTTCTCACCGTCCTTACAGAGAAGAAACATTTTCTTTTATTAAAGCGGTTTATGAGATAAAAATCCTGAGTGGGATTCAGTTTGATCCCGGGGTAACCGAGACGGTTGATTGTATTTGTAGAAATAATCTACCGAGTTTTTTGAGGTGCTTATTATAAGGTGCAATAATCAAGGGCTAAGGGATATGAAACCAAAAGATGCGAGTTTTGAAATTAGGTCCATATCCGAAAAACAAGTTCTAATATCCGGAATATGAACTTTAATTTGACGATGTTTCTTTTATAGTTGTGTATGGTTGGGGGAAGGTGAAAAATATAGGGTCGGTAACAAAACTCTTGTGTAGGCTAGAAAGATTAATGGAAGCTCGTGAATTAGCTCGAAGATTGAATCTAATAAGTTTTACTGAAATCGTCTTCCAGATTAAGAAAATTGTGAAATGCTTAAAGGATAGTCAAAAGGACGATGAGAATTTAGATGAAGTATGATTGCAAAGTATTTGGATGCTCTACGAGAGTATCTCCTGGGGAACCGGACTTTTTATAGCTTGGGTTAACCTGCTCGGTGGTTTAGTGATATGTTGGCCGTAACTTTACAAAATGCTTATAACGGGGCGTGCATTAGGACGATGCACGCCCCGTTATAAGCATTCTTTTTCAGCAAAACAGCTTCCATAAGAAAATTCTATTTGCCACAACAGCAATATTTATAATAAGATAAAAATAGATTAGATAAGTGTCAAAATTAGTATCTTCTGGAGGGAACTAGATGTCATCACAACAGTCAAAGCGCAATCTGAGTTTAGTAACTACTTTTCTGGCCTTATTAGGAGGCCTTTACTTTCTAGTGCCTAACTTTGCGGGCCAAGTTAAGCAAGCAGCAATCATCCTATCCATGGCTGACATCAAAGGGATGCGGATGTTTATTTATAGCTATGGAATCTGGGGGCCAATCGTCTCCATGGGCTTAATGGTTTTGCAGGCCTTAGCAGCACCATTACCAGCCTTTGTCATCACCTTTGCCAATGCCTGGATTTTTGGCTGGGTCAAAGGGGCGATTTATTCCTGGACTGGGGCGATGATTGGTGCATCAATCTGTTACTATATCGCTAAAGCCTATGGTAGGCCGTTAGTGGAGAAAATGGTCGGCAAGAAAAGCCTAACCATGACTGACAGTTTTTTTGAGAAATACGGTAGGCACTCGGTAATGATTGCCCGCCTGATTCCAATTGTACCCTTTGACATCATCTCCTATGCTGCCGGGCTAACTACCATGGGTTTTTTGGAATTTTTCTGGGCTACTGGGCTCGGACAGTTACCAGCCACCATTATCTATTCTTGGTTAGGTGAGAACATGTCGCCTACTGCGAAATATGCTTTATGGGCTGTTTGCCTGTTTTTAGTTTTGTTAATAGTTAGCTTGGCCGTCAAAAAGCAGCTGCAAGCCAGAATTGCTAATGAGCAGCATGCTTAATTCACCAAGAAGGGGGTGGTCAAGCTGCCTAAAGGTATCAACTGGAACGTGCTTCTACGAATAGCATTGTCAGCGGTAATGCTACTTTTCTTGTTTAATTCAATTGACAGTAAACAAGGCCTGAAAGCCTTGACCACCATTAGTTATCCCTGGCTACTAGCTAGTGCGGGAATAACCATCCTAGCGGTGGTAATTAGTGTGCAAAAGTGGCGGGTGATTTTAATAACGCAAGGTATCCGGGTTAGTTGGAAAGAACTTTGGAATGCATATTGGGTGGGTCTATTCTTTAATAACTTCCTACCTTCCAGTATCGGGGGAGATGCCATGCGAATTCACCGGATCAGTAAGCAATCAGGTGATCTGCCAGGGGTCACCGCTTCAGTAGTAATCGAAAGGCTGTTAGCAACTGCCGGAATCGCTCTGGTCGGAGGCTTAGCAGGCTTTTTTGCAACAGGGCCACGCTTAGAAGTGCAGTTAGTATTTGGGAGCTTACTGGCACTTTGTCTAGGCTTAATAAGTCTGCTTGTATTACCAACTACTCCTAGATTTTTGGAACCTAATCACCCTCAGTCAGTTGAGGGAGGGGTAAAGTTGTTTTGGCAAAAAGGCCTGGCGATTTTGGGGGACATTTATCGCAAGGGCAAACTATTAAAGGAAAACCCCAGGGCTATTTTAAGGGTAATCCTCTGGTCAGTCTTGTTTCAAATAACAGTAGTAGCTGTGAATTACAGCATTTTTCAGGGCTTACATTTGACCAGCCTATCTCTGCTAGATTTATTGTATTTGATCCCGGCTACGTCTATTGCTGCTATGCTACCCCTCGGCATCAATGGTTATGGGCTCAGGGAAGGTGCTTATATTGGTCTGTTGTTACCTTATGGGGTTGCTCCAGAAAAGGCACTTGCAGCATCCCTGCTATTTGCACTAGTGATCAGCTTATTAAGCCTGTGGGGTGGATTGATTTGGTTACGGACAGCTGAAAAGGAGGATGCTACTTATGACGGCCTCGAAAGCAGCTTATAAAACTGCCCGGACAGCGATGGAAAATGGTAGTAATTGTTGTGAAGCAATGTTGACAGCGGCGAGCCATGTTTGGCAACTTCCGCTAGCTGAAGATACCAAGGCAGCTGCTGCCTTGTTTGGCGAAGGAATGCAGAGCGGATGCACTTGTGGTGCTTTAGTAGGCCTAATCATGGCTTCTGGGATTAGGAGTAAGCAATTAACACACCCTTTAGGCAAACAACTTCCTGCTCATTTAAACCAACGCTTTAAGCAAGAATTTGGTGCTACCTGCTGTCGGGTCATCAAGCAAAAGCGGCCAGTGTGGCAAAGGCTTGGGCGCGAGGCTTGTATTGAGCTTACCGCTCAAACGGCAGCCATGCTGATAGAGGAGTGGGAAGGTGGGCAAAATGCCAGATAAAATTTCGGTTATCATTCCCACCCTGAATGAGGAAGCAAATTTAGAGCGGTTATTGAATAGCATTTTTGGCCGCATTAAGGGTAGTTTGCTGAATTGTAGCGAGGCGGAAATGGAGATCATCATTTGTGATGGGGGCAGTACAGATGGCACTGCTCAGCTTTGTAGACGTTATCCGGTGCGCTATCTAGAGGTTGAACAGGGTCGCGGAAAACAACTAAATGCTGGGGCAAAAATAGCCACTGGCAAGATACTCTTGTTTTTACACGCCGATTCCCAGCTAGAGCTGAGTTGCTTTGCGGATTTGCAACAGGTCTTCAGCCGGGGGCTTAAATGGGGTTGTTGCTCGCTTTTTTTTGAGGAAGAAACCCTGTTTTATCAGGTTTTAGGTTTTTGTTCCCGTTTGCGGGCGAGGTATCTAAGTAGTTGTTATGGGGATCAGGGACTTTTTTGTGAGCGCGAGCTCTTTTTTGAGGTGGGGGGCTACCCCGAGCTCCCGCTGATGGAGGATCTTGTCTTATCCCAACGTTTAGCAAAGCAGTTTAGAGCAGCAGTGCTACCTGCGAGAATAGTCACGAGTACCCGCAGATTTCGGGAGCAGGGACCGCTTAGGTTGCTACTAAAAATGCAGTATTTGAAACTTTTATTCAGGGCTGGAGTGCCGGCACAACGCTTGGAGGTGCTCTACCGAAAGGGAGACCTTTGATGGAAAAAGCGATTGTGATTATGAGCAGAGTTCCTAATCCAGGTTATACTAAGACTAGGCTAATGCCGAGGCTAACTGGTCAGCAGTGTGCCCAACTCCATCTAGCCTGTTTGCAGGATATTGGTCAGGTAGTTAGCAAAATGGCGGTCACTCCGTATCTCTATTACACCGGAGGACCGCCTGATTGTTTTTACTGGTTAGAGGAGGCTGGTTTCAAATTGCGCCAGCAAGAGGGGCCAGATTTGGGTGCTAGGCTGTATCATGCCACGGGAGAATTACTCCAGCAACATCAACAGCTGCTACTACTTGGGGCAGATCTGCCTGATTTGTCAACCCAGCTTTTAGAGTCAGCCTTCCAGCACTTGGGGCACTCTGATGTCGTGCTCGGACCTGCTCGTGATGGGGGCTATTACCTGCTGGGGTTAAAAGCTCCCCACCAAGAGTTGTTCGCGGAGATCCCCTGGGGTACAGC
Organism: uncultured Eubacteriales bacterium; assembly: GCA_964551785.1. Classification (GTDB taxonomy): domain Bacteria; phylum Bacillota; order Carboxydocellales; family JAJZTU01; genus CAZKEO01. The sequence goes on from CAZKEO010000027.1 coordinate 4,993, forward strand.
TACCGTCTATGCTGACACCCTACAGGCACTCCAGCAAGCGGGACTATCCTATCGTAGGCTGAAAGTTAAGCAGGATTTGGATACTTGGGAGGATTTAGTTGACTTTTATCAGGGTGTCAGTCAAAAGCCGCAGTTACGTAAACTGGCTACTTGGCAGTTGCTGACAGAACTGCTGGCAGGCAGTTAAGACCTCGAAGAGTTGGTATTCCACAAAGGACTTATTAATAAAGTTGTGGCGTATTATATTCGAGGTCGGTGATTTCGCATTGATACCAATTAAAATCGCCAGTCTGATAGTGCCAAATGACATCTACCCTGGAACCAATTCTGACCCCGTGAAATTCCTTAAACTCTTTGGCGACTCCGCCCCAATCCTCTAAGACATATTTGCCCTTGTCCTCTCGGTAACGCTTCGCGATAAAATTAAGGAGATCACCCTGCTCGCTAAAAGTAAACACACCGGAGGCAGTGACACCTTTGTAGCTCATGGTCGCTCGTGCTGAATTAGCATCAATTGCTTCCCAGGTGAGGTAGTCATTTAATGCTGCACTGGGAAACCAATGCATTTCAGCCATATAGCGTAGTAAGGTGCCTTGGTCTAGTTCCTTGCCTGTAGAAGCCACGATGGGAAGTAAGGAATAGAGCTTAATCAGCATATTACCATGACCATCGGTATATTTGTCACGACCGGATAGGTAGACCAAGGGAGCCATTTTAACTTTAGCTACCCAGACAAAACTGGTTCTGTGACGTTAAAATATTGTTCTGCCTCAACTGGCAGCCAGGGTTTATCTCCGGCTAACCGCATTAAGCCAGTTTGCTTAAGGCGGACTGTCTCGATTCTGGGCTTGCCAATTACGCCGGAGCGTTCTTGCCATCTTTGCACACAAAGCGGAAGCTTAGCTAGGTCTGCTTTAGTAATTACTGTTTGAGGCACTCTGGGTGTAACCGCCAAGAGTGCTTTTATTTCCTTTTGTGCCATTTGTTGAAAGAGCAGATTAGCGATTGAGATGCTGATAATCGCGAGAACAACTAACCCAAGTAAAATCATTAAGCTGGTACTTAGTGTTTTCGACATAAACTCAACTCCTCTAATAACTCAGTTTCTTCATGTAACCAATCAGCAAGGCCAAACTGCCTGCTGTTAAGGTACTAACAATAGCAATCATGCCATAATTGGCTAGGAGGCGATGATTCATCAACGTTTACCCCCTTAAGCTCAGTTAGGCATTTCCCATAAAAATGACATTAATGAGACATTTGATATGATGCTCTATCAGGCGCTCCCTTTGCTCAGCAGAGAGCAGTTCCTGTTCCATAATTAGCCGAATGATTAAACCAAAGGTTGCAGTAGAAATCCACTGGGCTGTGAGCTCCACCAGATTATCATCAACTTCTTTGTCACCATAAAGCTCTATTAAACACTGGCAAAGGATGCCCAGGGCAGGTTTCTTACTAGCAGCACCTTTAAACAGTGAGGCAGTATGTTTTAGGACATCAGGTGAGTTACTCAGCAGGACAGTGCTGTACTCATCAGGCGTTGCGAGGGCAATTTCGATGTACTTGCGGGTGAGTTTTTCCAGCTTTTTACTTGGTTCCTCTGTAGTGGTCTGGACGGAGGCTAAACCCTGAACAATTTTTTGGTATCCTCGTTGCATCAAGTGGTTAACGATTGCATCTTTATCTTGGAAGTAGTGATAGATTATTGCTGGTGAATATTCTATCTTGGCGGCAATTTTTCGGATTGATAAGTTATGAAGGCCTTCTGTCTTCATGATTTTGCTAGCAGTTTCGAGAATGAGGTTGCGGCGTTCTGCTTTTTCACGTTCTTTGCGTTCCTTAATACCCATCTTTGCTCACCTCCCATAACGATGTTTTTTAATTGAACACTGTTTAATAATATTGTAATGTTTAATTTTGGTAATATCAATAAAATTTGAAGAAACTACTGCAGGGTTCTTGACAGCCCCAAACACTAGGTCTTATAATAAAAGTACACCAAATAGGTGAACAATTAGATGAAGCAAACGGAGGAAGCAAAATGTCGTCAGAAGAGTTAAAAAAAGATTGCGTCGAACTAGGAGCAATTGTCCAGCGAGACCGAGCAACCTATGCCATTGCCCCACATTTACCGGGTGGAATTACAGATACCAACACTTTGCGGAAGCTCTGTGATGTAGCAGACAAATACGGTTGTAAAACACTGAAGGTTACTTCTGCCCAAAGGATTGCGTTAATTGGCATACAAGAGGAGGACTTAAAAGAGATCTGGGCTGAGCTTGAGATGGAAAAAGGTGCAGCAATTGGTCTGTGTGTCCGAAGTATCAAAATCTGTCCGGGACTAGATTTTTGCAAAAGAGCCAAACAGGACTCGGTAGGGGTGGGTTTAGCCCTGGATGAGAAATACCATGGTAAACCATTGCCGTACAAACTGAAGATTGGGGTTAGTGGTTGTCAAAATAGTTGTTCCGAGAGCGCGGTCAAGGATATTGGGATCATCGGTACCCCTAAAGGGTTCAAAATTATGGTAGGTGGAAACGCAGGTAGTCAGCCAAGGATTGCTGAGACTATTTACGAAGATAAAACGGCAGAAGAGGTTTTAACAATAGTGGATAAAATTATTGCTTATTATGTAATTTGACACATTTAAAATCCGCCAATATAATAATAGTACACTTCAAAAGTAAACAATAAAGGCGGATAGAAGCGTGAATATTAACCAAGCAACAGATTACGCATTTAGGGCGATTATGTATCTAGCTAGCCAACCAACAGGGCAAATAGTAGATGCTCAGAGCATTGCTGAGCAGCAAGTTATCCCCATGCGGTTCTTACTGAAGTTTATGCCTGCCTTGATTAAAGCAGGGATTATTAAATCACAGCGTGGCGTAGGCGGAGGCTATCTTTTAGCGAAAAGACCACAGGATATTACCTTTCTAGAGGTATTAGAAGCTATCGAAGGACCTATTTGCATTAATAAATGTTTGCGGGATAATGCTTCTTGCAGTAGAAATGGGGCTCCCACCTGCCCTATTCACCAGTCCTTGGCAAGTATTCAGGGAGTGTTGGTAGGGGAATTAGCTAAACATAACTTTGGTCAGTTTGCACTATAAAAAAAATTTATTCGAGATATAAAACTTATCGAAAACTCTGATTGGCAAAAAGCAGTGAACTCAACTATAATATATATAAGATATTTTTCGCAGCCATCTTGAGCTAATCATGAGGGCTTTATTTTTTTAGGAGGGTTATGATTAATGAACCATAATGCATCACTAACGACAATAACTTGCCAAGCCCTAAAGGAGCTCTGGCTCCATGTTTTATATGAGTGTAATCTGAGCTGTCAGCATTGTCTGTTTGCTTGTGCGCCTGGCAAAAAAGGAGCAGGGGAATTATCCTGGGCCGAGTGCCGGGATTTAGTCTTAGCTGCAAGGGCAGAGGGTGTGGAAACTATTTATATCACCGGGGGAGAACCCCTCCTATGGACGTCACTGCGACAGTTTTTGGATTGGTATTACTCCTTAGAGCAGGTGCTTCCACTGACCATCTTAACCAATGGGACGCTCATTACCGAGGACATGGCCAGCTTGCTAAGTAAATATGCTGCTCAGGGTTTAACGGTCCGAGTAAGTTTGGAATGTTATACCCCCCAGACTAACGATCAGTTTCGTGGGGAAGGTAGTTTTGCCCAAGCAATTGAAGGTATCAGTAACCTCAATGCAACAGGCATGCGACCTTGGGTGGCCTTTGTTAATAAATCAGGTGGAAGTATAGCTAGCTCGGACATGAGAGCACTCGAAGGTGACTTTATTGCCAAGCTCGCTGCGGAATATGGGTTGCGAATTGCCGGGCTAAAGGTTATTGCTGCCTATGCCAAAGGTCGCTTTGAAGGTTGTGTCGAGCCTACGGTGACCAAGGCTCAAATTGAGGAAAAAAGCGCAATGGTGCAGTGTGCATATGGGGTTGCAGTTAGCAAGAGTGGAGCCTATCCCTGCCCAATCTTAGTGGACATCCCCGAGGCCAGACTAGAGGGCTCTTTGGGAGAGTTAATTGGACAACTGGTGGAGCTAAGTTATGACGTTTGTGCCAGTTGTTTTGCAACCGGATCAACCTGCGGGCAATAAAAAGCTCTTGCTTTTTTAGGTGCGGACAATCTTCATAATATCTCCACATTATCTTGTTATGCTATAAAAAAAGAAAGGGTGGGGATATAATGTCTAAAGGCAAGAAAATTACAGCTGGGGATATAAAGTCTAATGACAAGAAAAACACAGCTAAAAAAGGAACAAATAATACTATCTATATTGTAAGTGGAGTAATTGTTTTGGCAATTGTTGCAGCTGTAGTGTTCAATACTACAGGGGGAGGAGCAAAGCCTGCTAACATCCAAACTGGCGGCAATCTATCAATCCCTAAGGCGCAAATTACTTCCACTGCTTCGTACTTTCCTTACCAAGCCGGTGATGTTACCATGGAAGTTGTAGCAGTAAAGGCCTCTGATGGCACTATCCGTACAGCTTTTAACACTTGTCAGGTCTGCTATGATTCAGGAAAAGGTTACTATGTGCAGGAAGGTAATGAACTAGTCTGTCAGAATTGCGGTAACAAGTTCCAGATTGACCAAGTTGAAGTAGTCAAAGGTGGCTGTAACCCAGTGCCAATCTTCAAGCAAGACAAAACTGATGATGGTCAGAACCTAGTCATAGCTGAGAATTACTTGAACCAGAACAAAGGCTTGTTTGGTAGGTGGAAGAAAAGCTAGCACGATTTTAGGACAGGAAGTGATTAAATGACGCAGCAATTGTCTAAGCAAATCTTATATATTGATGGCATGTCTTGTAGCGCCTGTGAAATGCGGATTGAGCGGGAATTAAAGGGGATGGAGGGTGTTTTGAAGGTTAAAGCCTCCTATAACAACTCCGAAGTTAAGGTTAGCTATGATACTAAGGTGCTGGAGCTTGATGATATCATCGAAGCTCTGGCTACTTTGGATTACCTAGTCATAGATACTAGTGAGAACCAAGCAGGGGCAAAAAAAGCCGGAGCAAAAAAAACCGGGGCAAGGCCAATCAAGGTTGCCACAGCTAGTGACGAGCGGATACCGATTAATTTGATTCTCGGTACAGGGATGATTCTCTTTGCCTTATATCTCATTATTCAAAACACCGTAGGCTTTAACTTCATCCCAACAGTAACTCAAAACATGGGTTATGGTGTCTTGTTTGTAGTGGGCTTAATCACCTCAGTGCATTGTATTGCGATGTGTGGGGGGATTAACCTTTCCCAATGTGTTTCCGGTCAGTGTGCTAGTGAGGATGACAGGAAACTCGCCAAAATGAAGCCGAGTTTCCTATATAATGCAGGTCGGGTCGTAGCCTACACCGTAGTGGGTGG
>CAZKEO010000028.1:0-10290 GCA_964551785.1 uncultured Eubacteriales bacterium
GTGGGCATCCATAGCGGTTTCTGCCAAAGCCTTCACAAAACTGATGGGATTGCTAATGGGGTTTAGCATGGTGCCATGAATGGCCCGCTTAGGCGGCTCCAACAACTTAAAACCTAGCGTAGGCCAAGGGGGATTACTAGTTCCATCATCAAGTAGCCAGATAGGATAGTTACTTAACATCCCCCCGTCGACAATCAGGTGAGGTTTCCCGGCGCGGTCCACCAGTTTAACTGGCTCGAAGAAGATCGGGATGCTCATACTCATCCGGACTGCTTTGGAGATTTTGAAGGTATCAATATCAATTCCGAAGTCTGCTAGGGCTTGTGGTAGGACAAGGATTTTTTGGTCTGTAATATCAGAAGCAATTACCTGCAGTTTATACCGGTATTGTTCTTCTGGATAGTTGGTTTTCAGTTGGCCAAAAGTGGTAATGCCTTTAGCCTGGAGGAGATTTTCTAACCAATTTTCAAAATACTCCCCTTCATAAATGCCGTATTCCAAGCCGATACTAATGCCCTTACCAATGATTCCAAATTTATCAAGGGTTCCTTCATCTTTAAACTTGTTGTAATCAATATCGTGCAGTATCTGTCTAAGTTCTCTGGCGGTATACCCGACTGCTAACAAAGCTGCCACAATTGCCCCGGCCGATGTACCTGCTAAATTCTCGAACTGATATTTTTCAGTAATTACTGAAAGAGCACCGGCTAAACCGAGTCCTTTAACCCCGCCGCCTTCAAAGACAGCATCAGCTTTTAATTTCACTTGTTGCAACCTCCCTTAAATAGAAAATATTTACAGGTCATAGATAAATAGATATTAACATTTGCTGGGTTTTAAGACAACAAAATTTTAAGCACGGCTTGTCCGGAGGGATACCAGTTCCGGTCCGAAGTCTTCCACTTCGTTCAAAAGTAGCTCTAAGCTTAATGGGTTAATAAAAGCACCCAAACCTTTGCGAGTGGACGTCCGTGTCCACCGCAAAGGCGAACGGGCGTCCTGCCCGTTCGGGGTGCTTTGTATTACCCATTTGCGCTAAGAGCTACTATTTCTCTCCGTGAGAAGCTTCTAAACCGGAACAGGTATCCCTCCTGGGCAGCAAAAAGTACTGGGGCTAGTACTTTGGTCTCTATGACGTGCAAAGAATTCCTTGAAGCGCTCCGGTCGCAACTGGAGGAGTTTGCCCCCTTGGCATCTCATTTTAGCATCCAAAACACTAAGCGACCCACAAGCAACGAAAGGTGATGTGGTTACCTGAAAGGCACTTTACGGAGCTTCCGAATCTAAATCCTGTGCAGGTTCCGTAGCGAAGGACACTGTGACCAGAGGAAAAGCCGTGCTTAAGTTTGTCCGAAGCAGGAACCGAGCAGATGATTTAGACGGAAGCGTAGTATTCGTGCCTGGAAGGTAACCACACCACCTAGAGTTGACCAAAGCCGTGACTAAAGTCATGCTTTTTTTAATTTAAATACTAAAGTTTTGCAGGAGATTAGCCGATGATATAGAATATAGTGGCATAAAGTGGTTTAAAGTGGGTACTTGTGGAGGGAAAGTGGGGTGAAGGTAGATGTTCATGGGGGAATATCAGCATACAATTGATCCTAAGGGGAGGCTCATCGTTCCAGCCAAGTTCCGAGAGGGGCTAGGCGAGAAGTTTGTAGCCACCAAGGGCTTGGATAGTTGCTTGTTTGTTTATCCTAATGAAGAGTGGAAATTATTAGAGCAAAAGCTCAAATCCCTACCTTTCACCCGTGCTGATGCCCGGTCCTTTGTCCGCTTCTTCTTTTCCGGGGCTACTGAATGTGAGGTAGATAAGCAGGGCAGAATATTAATCCCTGCCAATCTGCGGGAATATGCCAAATTAGACAAAGAAGTAGTTCTGCTGGGAGTATCCTCCCGGGTGGAAATTTGGAGTAAGGGTCTCTGGGAAAATTACAGTCAAGAGGCTGAAGCTTCCTATAATGAGATCGCTGAAAAGATTGTGGATTTGGATTTGGGAATCTAAAGACCAAGGAAGGTGCCCTAAATGGAATTTCACCACGTCTCAGTATTGCTGGAAGAATGTATGCAAGGCTTAAAACTTCACCCAGCGGGAACATTTATTGACTGCACTTTGGGTGGGGCTGGGCATAGCCGAGTAATTCTAGAACGCACCGCCCCGACGGGTCAGCTGATCGGAATAGATCAAGACCAGGCGGCCTTGACAACCGCACAAGAGCGGCTTCAGGAATTTGGAGCACGGGTTGTGCTGGTACATAACAACTTTTATAACCTTGACGCTATTTTGGAAGACTTGGCCATTCCCGAGGTGGACGGTATCCTCTTTGATTTAGGGGTTTCTTCTTTCCAATTAGATACGGCCGAACGGGGCTTTAGCTATCAACACGATGCCCCGCTTGATATGAGAATGAACACAGCAGAACCAGGGCTTACTGCCAGGGAACTTGTGAATAAATGGTCAAGTGATGAATTAACAAAAATTATTGGTCTTTATGGTGAAGAACGCTGGGCAAAACGCATTGCCCAGTTTATTGTCCAAGAACGACAGCTCAAACCGATTGAAACTACTGGGGAATTAGTAACTGTGATTAAAAAGGCGGTGCCAGCAGGAGCCCGTCGAGATGGGCCGCATCCTGCTAAACGTACCTTCCAGGCTATCCGGATTGCGGTTAATGATGAGCTGAATCGTTTTGAACAGGCTCTGCATCAGGCAGTCAAACATCTGAAAAAGGGTGGTCGGGTTTGTGTCATCACCTTCCATTCCCTGGAGGATCGAATTGCTAAACAAGTGTTTAGTCAAATGGCTAAAAAATGTATTTGTCCACCCGAGCTACCGATCTGTCGGTGCAATAAAGTACAGTTAGTGAAAGTAATTACAGGCAAACCAATTTTGCCCAGCGAGGCAGAAATCAGCGCGAATCCTCGAGCCCGCAGTGCAAAACTGCGTATAGCGGAAAAATTATAACAAGCAGCAGATGGTGGGGTCAGAACCGATACTTTGGAATTAATCTAAGGTGGGGTTTTGGTCTAGGATGAAGGGAGGTCGCATAAAGTTGATACTAGCAAAAGAAAAGTATGACTATCGGAGTTGGGAAGCTGCCAAAGAGGGTCCCCAGCAAAAGGTAAAAAAAGCAGTTAACACCAAGCAGCAGCAAAAGACCCAGATGGGTTATTTGATGATTGTTTTACTTGCGTTTGTAATCGGAATTGTGATTGCGGCTCGCTACACTCAGTTATCAGTAGCAGGATATGGCCTTAATAAAATTAATAAAGAACTAACACTTTTGCAGAAGGAAAACCAACAACTGAGCGTCGAATTAAATCACTTAAAATCTCTGGAGCGGATTGAGGAAATTGCTACCACCAAACTAGGGATGGTTCCTCCGCAAAGAGTCCAATTTGTTACTATGACAGCTGCTGTTGATCAGGATGCAACACAGGTCAAACAGACAGCTATGATTGGCAATCACAACGCCACTATACTCCAGGCAAATCAGGATCAGAGTATTATTGGGGCTTTAACGGTCTTGTTTCGGGGTAATGCCCAGGCCGAAGCAGGAACCAGAAATTAATCTCCCTTAAAAGGAGTGGGTCGATTGTATACCACTGGTGTGGAGATGCGTAAAAGAATTAGCTGGTTATTAACAGTCATCTCCTTTCTGATGGTGTTGTTATTAGCCAGGCTGGCTTATTTACAGCTAATCAAAGGTAATGAGCTCAGTGAAATGGCCAAAGATAATCGTCTGCGCGAAGTCCCCGTAGAAGCACGACGGGGAACTATTTATGATAGGAACGGCAAAGAACTAGCTGCCAGCATCAGTACAGAATCAATAGCTGCCGAACCCAAGCGAGTGTCTGATCCAGAAGGCACGGCCACTCATCTGGCCTCTGTCTTAGGGATGAACCGGGATGAGATTTTAAAGAAACTGGTCGATAAAAAGAAAGGCTTTGTTTGGATTACCCGTAAGGTAGAAGACAACAAAATTAGCACCCTTAAGCAAATCGCTAATCCTCCCAAGGATGGTAATAAACCAGGTAGTAAACAAGTAGCCTTGCAGGGAATTAGATTTATGCCTGAAAGCAGTAGGTATTATCCCAATGATAATCTCGCCGCTCACGTCTTGGGCTTCGTTACTAGAACAGACGCTGTCGGTACCGGTGGGGTTGAAGGTGCCCTAGATAAAGAGTTAAAAGGGATTGCTGGCAAGATTGTAAATGAAAGAGACGCAGCCGGCCGGGAAATTCCGAACGGTGAGACTAAATATATTGCTCCCATTGAAGGGAAAAGTCTAGTTTTAACTATTGATGAAACCATCCAGCATTTCGCTGAACGTGAATTAGATAACATTATGCAAAAATATCAACCTGCCCATGCTTCGATCATTATCATGGAACCGAAAACAGGGGATGTTTTAGCCTTGGCTAACCGCCCTGACTATAATCCCAATAAATATCGTGATTACCCGGCTACCACCTGGCGCAATTTTGCGGTCTCTGACTCCTATGAACCAGGTTCGACTTTTAAGATTATCACTGCTGCTGCTGCTCTGGAAGAAGGGGTAGTGCGACCACATGACCAATTCTACGACCCAGGCTTTAAAGAAGTTTTAGGCAAAAAAATCAAGTGTTGGAAGGCTGGCGGGCATGGTGCCCAGACTTTTATTCAGGTAGCCGAGAACTCCTGTAACCCTGGTTTTATTACCATTGGTTTATCCCTAGGGGTGGAGAAGTTTTCCCAATACCTCCAAGCCTTTGGTTTTGGCAAACAAACCGAAATTGACCTGCCAGGGGAAGCCACCGGTATTTTAGTTAATCCCAAAAAAGCGACCCTCTTAGATCTGGCAACCATGTCAATGGGCCAGTCTAATGCAGTTACCGCCATTCAGTTAGCTACCGCTGTCTCAGCAGTTGCTAATAACGGAATGTTGATGAAGCCTAGACTGGTTAAGGAAATCCGGGACGTTGAGGGTAACGTCCAAAACATCCCACCCAAAGAAATTAGACAGGTAATATCGAAAGCTACGGCCCAGGAATTAGGGTCAATTCTGGAAAGTGTTGTTGCTAACGGCACAGGCAAGAATGGCTATTTAGAAGGTTACCGAGCCGCTGGCAAGACCGGTACAGCCCAAAAAGCTGGCCCAACTGGTGGCTACCAACAGGGTAAATATGTGGCCTCTTTTGCGGGATATGCTCCAGTAGATAATCCCCAAATTGCCGCCTTAATTGTGATTGACGAACCCCAAGGAGCAGTCTATTATGGTGGACAGATTGCTGCGCCAGCTTTCAAAGCTGTGGTAGGCGATGTTCTGAAATACCTAGGTGTTCCTCCTCAGGTAACCCAGGGAGAGGTTAAAGCAAAAACTGAAAAGGTTAAGGAACAGGTTACTGTGCCTGAGTTAGTTAACTTGTCACTTAGTGCCGCCCAGCAAAAACTTCATCAGGCAAAATTAACTTGGGCTCTCGAAGGTCAAGGGAAAACTGTGTTAGGTCAGTTTCCGTTGCCGGGTGCAGTAGTTGCAGCCGATACCAAAGTAACGCTATATTTAGGGGAAGCTGGTCAACAGATATCTCCTGACAGTCAAGTAACTGTACCAAGTGTGGTTGGTAAGTCACTTCGTGAAGCAGCAACTGCAATGGCGATCTGTGGTCTTAAGTTGGACCCGATCGGCTCGGGAATAGTTGAAGAGCAAAGCGTTGCTCCTCAGACCAAGCTGAAGGCTGGTACAGTGGTAAAAGTAAAGCTGGTTCCCCCCACTAAAACGGAAGTGAAGACTGAGACCAGTACCGATAAAATTATTGACGCCTATAATCAAGGGCCGTAGGAGCTGAACTTAAATAAAGGGACTCAGAAGTGGTGTTGGAATGGTCTCTAGATTCCACTCTGTTCTGGGTCCTTTCTGTTCGTAATCTCAGGAGGTAAGGTATAGATTTTCCCATTCTGGCAAAAATTAGTAAGGAAAACTGCAAGGGGGTTAGTATATGTGTGCACTTCAAGTTAGGGAATTAGTGGCTGAGTTAACTATTATTAAGAGCAGTGGAAATTTGGACTTGGCTATCCAAGGTATTGCATATGATTCCCGTAAAGTAGCCCCTGGGATGCTCTTTGTTTGTATTGCCGGTTATCAAACTGATGGCCATAACTATATCCGCCAGGCGGTGGAACGAGGTGCAGTGGCACTACTGGTAGAGCAAAATCCCCAAGAGCTCGCGCTACCAAGTGAAGTCTTAGCCAAAGTTGCTTGGGTCCAGGTTGAAAACACCAGAACTGCCTTGGCCTGGGTCAGTGCCCACTTCTACGATTTTCCAGCCCAAAAACTTACTATGATTGGTGTGACCGGAACTAACGGAAAAACCACTACTACCCACCTAATTGAAGCAATCTTGGAGAGTCAGAGCCACCGGGTGGGTTTAATTGGAACCATTAATAATAAACTTGGTGATGCAATCTTACCAGTCACTAACACAACTCCGTTGCCCTTAGAACTGCAAGAACTGCTGGCCATGATGGTCGAGAAAAAAGCTAGTTACGCTGTAATGGAAGTATCATCACATGCTTTGGACTTAGGACGGGTAGAGGCTTGCGATTTTGATGTGGCTGTCTTTACTAATTTGACCCAAGACCATTTGGATTTTCACGAGAACATGGCCAACTATCAAACGGCCAAAACTAAGCTTTTTACAAAACTGAGCTCTCCCAGTGGGAAAACTCATCCCAAATATGGTATTATTAATATCGATGACCCAGCGGGTAGGGAGATAATGGAAAAAAGCGGGGGCCAGGTCCTTACTTATGGCATCAAGAATGCTGCCCAGGTTAGAGCTGAAAACATCGCTATTACGGCAGGCGGGGTGGCCTTTACAGTTCAAACTCCGCAGGGTCAAATCAATTTAAAACTGAGAATGACTGGTCTGTTTAGTGTCTATAACGCCTTGGCTGCCATTTGTGTCGGCTTGGTGGAGCAGATTGCTTTGCCGGCGATTCAACAGGCCTTGGAAGCAGTGCCAGGAGTTGCTGGACGGTTTGAGTTAGTGGATGAGGGCCAACCCTTCGGTGTGATTGTAGATTATGCCCACACCCCTGACAGCCTGGAAAACATCTTGAAGACTGCTCGGGAATTTGTCCAAGGCCGGATTATTACAGTGTTTGGTTGTGGGGGAGACCGGGATCGCACGAAGCGCCCCATCATGGGTGGCATTGCAGCCCGCCTAAGTGATTACACGATCATTACCTCAGACAATCCACGCAGTGAAGTACCAGAGGCAATTCTGTCAGATATCGAGCAGGGAGTACAGGCAGTGACAGACCCTACTAATTATAAGAGCATAACTGACCGTAGAAATGCAATTACTACCGCTATTAAGCTGGCCCAACCCAATGACCTGGTAATTATCGCTGGGAAGGGACATGAAACTTATCAAATCATCGGTGCTCAAACCATCCACTTTGATGACCGAGAGGTAGCCCGAGCATGCTTGCAAGAGCTTTCCTAAAGGCGCTACTGAGGAGGGAAAAATGTTTGAATTTACACTAAAGGAAATTGCCTCTGCCGTGGGCGGGGAAATTTTGCAAGGAAAGCCTGAGCAGAGTTACCGCTCTGTCTCTACAGATACGAGGAAGATTCAACCAGGCTGTCTATTCATAGCCCTTCAGGGTGAACGCTTTGATGCCCATGATTTTTGCACTGAAGCTGTTTCCCAAGGGGCAGGAGGCTTGCTGGTTAGCAGGCGCCTTTCTGACCTGGAAGACCAGCAGATCCCGGTGATTCTGGTCAAAGATACCCTCAAAGCCTTGCAAGCTTTGGCGAGACATAACCGGCGTACTGCGGGTATCCCAGTAATTGCCGTCACTGGTAGTGTGGGTAAAACATCGACCAAAGACATGCTGGCTGCAGTGCTAGCCCAAAAATATCAGGTCCATAAAACAGGGGGCAACTATAATAACGAAATCGGCCTACCCTTAACCCTACTTGATTTAGTGCCCGAACATCAGGTTGCGGTGGTGGAGATGGGGATGAGGGCTCAGGGGGAGATTCGGGATTTAGCTTGGATTGCCGAGCCTAACATCGGAGTGATTACTAATATTGGGGAAACCCATATTGAAATTTTAGGTTCTGTAGCTAATATCGCAGCCGCCAAAGGTGAATTAATCACCGCCCTGCCTGCGACAGCTACCGTTGTCCTTAATGGGGATGACAGCTGGTTGCGTAGCTTAGGAGCAACATTCACCGGCAAGGTCCTCTACTATGGTTTTGGTGAAGCTAATCAGCTTAGAGCACTTGATTGGCAAACAGTCGGTGCAGAGGGCTGTCAATTCACGTTAGAGATCCAGGGCAGTGGTAATCAAACCCCAAGTAGTTGGTCAGTACAATTGCCAGTTTGGGGTCGGCATAATGTGCAAAATGCCTTGGCCGCGGCAGGAGTTGGCTTGGAGCTGGGCCTAAGTCCCCAGGAAATTTGCAACGGCTTAGCCCAAGTTAAGCTATCAGCGATGCGCCTGCAAGTTAGCACAGCCCAGCCTTGGGTAGTGATTAATGATGCTTATAATGCTAATCCGGCCTCGACCTGTGCTGCCTTAACAGTATTAGGAGCATACCCGTGTACCGGCAAACGTTTGGCAGTTTTGGGGAATATGTTAGAGTTAGGCGCGGAAGCGGAAAGAGGTCACCGCTCAGTAGGAGCAGCTGCTGCCGAGTTGGGGGTTGATACTCTAGTAACCCTAGGCGATTTAGCTGGCTGGATTGCCGAGGAAGCGCTTAGGCAAGGGATGGCCCCAGCGCAAGTGACAGCTTATCAGGATAAAGCCTTAGTCGTCGAGTTCTTGAAGAAAATTTTACAACCCGGAGATGTCTTGCTGGTTAAGGGTTCTCGGGGCATGAAGATGGAAGAAATCATTACCCAATTGGGATAGAAAACTATGCTTGAGCCAAAAGCTAAGCAATCGGGATAATCATTGATGTGGGGGATTAAGAAGATGGAGCGGGTTTTATATGCCTTGGGATTATCAATACTGATCACACTAATAGCTGGACCAATCTTGATACCCATCTTGCATAAATTAAAGTTTGGGCAAAATATTCGTCATGATGGGCCCCAGCGCCACTTGCAAAAAGCAGGTACACCTACCATGGGTGGGCTGATGTTTTTACTGGGTATAGTGGTAACCGTCTTAGTGCTAGGTGAAAAAACTCCTCAGCTTGTGTTACTGATCATAGTGACCCTGGGATATGCCGGCTTGGGTTTTGCGGATGACTATATCAAGGTGGTCAAAAAGCGCTCCCTAGGCTTAAGAGCTAAGGAGAAAATTATTGGCCAATCACTAATTGCCTTTTTGCTAGCCTTTTTAGCAGCCTATCCTCTAAAACTTGGGACTGGTATCGTAATACCTTTTTCGGGTGCGGTGCTAGATTTCGGCTTTGTGGGCTATTCTCTGTTTGTCTGGGTGGTGATGGTAGCCACTAGCAATACAGTTAACTTAACAGATGGCCTAGATGGACTAGCTGCTGGGGTAACCGTTAGTACAGCCTTAGCTTTCACCTTAATTGGAATTATGATGAATAAAATGGAAATTGCCATTTTCGGAGCAGCCTTAGCTGGAGGTTGCATCGGTTTCTTGAAATATAATGCTCACCCTGCCAAGGTGTTTATGGGTGACACGGGCTCACTAGCTTTAGGTGGTGGACTGGCCGCGATGGCAGTCTTAACTAAATCTGAGTTGCTTTTACCGATTATTGGCGCAATCTACGTGGCTGAAGGCCTTTCGGTAATAATTCAAGTAATTTCTTTTCAGGCCACTGGCAAGAGAGTATTTCGGATGGCTCCCCTTCACCACCACTTTGAACTGGGTGGGTGGTCTGAACAAAAGGTAGTACGGCGGTTTTGGCTGGTGTCTGCAGCTTGTTCCCTAATTGGGTTACTAGGAATGCGTAATATCGGCTAAGTGCTGCGAGGAGGATAAAAGCAGTTATGAATGTACAGGGAATGCGAATTTTGGTGGTAGGGATGGCTAAAAGTGGTCTTGCCGCTGCCAAGTTTTTGCAGCAGAAACAAGCAATTGTGACCATTACAGATGTGAAACCAAGAGCTGAACAGGAAGCCTTAGCCGCTGAACTGGAAGCACTAGACATCCAGCTCAGTTTGGGTGAATATCCGCAGGTTACGGCTGACCGCTTTCAGTTAGTGGTGACCAGTCCGGGAGTACCCTTGACAGTACCGTCTATTCAGGACGCCTACCGAGAGGGAGTTGCGGTGATTAGTGAAATCGAGCTGGCTTACCGTTATGCCCAGGCGCCC
>CAZKEO010000029.1:0-3626 GCA_964551785.1 uncultured Eubacteriales bacterium
AATCGGGGTCACCCTCCTCACTAGTTTAGACCAGCAAGCGGTCAATAACGAAGTTGGCTTGACTGGCACAGTACAAGACAATGTAGTAAAATATGCTCAAATAGCTCAGGAATGTGGTTTATCTGGAGTAGTA
This sequence comes from uncultured Eubacteriales bacterium, assembly GCA_964551785.1. Classification (GTDB taxonomy): domain Bacteria; phylum Bacillota; order Carboxydocellales; family JAJZTU01; genus CAZKEO01. The sequence goes on from CAZKEO010000029.1 coordinate 134, forward strand.
GCCTCACCTCAAGAAATAACCGCTCTACGCCAAGCCTGTGGGCCGGATTTTGCCCTAATCATCCCTGGCATTAGACCAGAGTGGGCGGCCGCTAATGATCAAAAGCGGATTATGACCCCTCAGGAGGCAATTGCCGCCGGAGCAACTTACATAGTGGTGGGTCGCCCCATCACGGCTGCCGCAGACCCGAAGGAGGCGGCTGCCAAAGTAGTAGCAGAAATAGCCCAAGGTTTGGCTTAAAACAAGGAGGAATTGCTCATGCTGAATAAAGAACAGGTCTTAGATATCTTCCGTAAAAGCAATGCCCTACTAGAAGGACATTTCCGACTCACCTCAGGTCGTCATAGTGACCGTTATATGCAATGTGCCCAAGTACTGCAATACCCTGATTATACTGCCCAGCTCTGTGGAGAGATTGTCGAAGCTTTTCGTGGCGAGCAGGTAGATGTGGTGATTGGACCAGCCATGGGCGGGATTATCGTCGCTTATGAAGTCGGGAGGCAACTGGGTGTACGGACGATTTTTACTGAGCGAGAGAATGGTGCTATGACCTTACGTCGAAGCTTTAACATTGCGCCTGGCGAAAGGGTGCTGGTTGTCGAAGATGTTGTTACCACTGGTGGTTCTGTTATGGAAGTAATCAAGGTAGTCCAAGAACAGGGTGGCACCTTAGTTGGTGTTGGTGTGTTAGTAGATAGAAGTAACGGCCAGGTAGATTTTGGGGTGCAAACCAAGGCTGTGCTCTCCATGGAAGTCGTTTCATGGGAAGCTGAGGAATGTCCAATGTGTAAGCAAGGACTACCGGTTGTTAAGCCAGGTAGTCGCGCGGTTTAGGACGAATAAAGAAGCGTACATGTATAAACAAAGCAAGGAACCAGCAGTGGCTCCTTGCTTTGTTTATGGATTTTAAATTATCAAAAGTGCAGCCGTCTTTATTGTCCCAGGGGAATATTGACGGTAAAAATGGTACCTAATTCAGGTCTGCTTTGCATATAAATTTCCCCGCCGCATTCTTTCGTAATCTTAGCAACGATACTTAAACCGAGACCTCGACCACTAGTCGCTTTGGTAGAAAAGCCACTCTCAAAGATTTTAGCATGGTTACATTCAGCGATACTGGGGCCAGGATTATGGACACTCATTTGCCAGGAATTCTGTAGTCTTACCACAGAGAACTGCACCCACCGTTGTTCAGGACTTAGATGTTCTACAGCTTCGATAGCATTACGCAAGAGATTCCCTACAATTCTGGCCATTTTAGTTGGAGGTACCGGTATTTTTATATCCTCAGCTTTCATTAGTTGATATTCTACTCTAATTCCCTTTTCTCCAGCAGCAGCGGTCATTTTAGATAGTAAGGCTTGGAATTCCAACTCACCAGTATACTCAGAGCCCTTTTCATCACAAATATCTTTGACTACTTCGTCAACATATTCCAGCGCTTTTTCCGGCTTCCCTAACTGGATAAAGCCAGTTACCGCCTGTAAATGGTTGAGAAAGTCATGCCGTTGGGATCGTAGAGTAGTGATCATTTCTATATTTTCGGTTAGTTGAATAGAAGTTAACTGAGCTTCTGCTTCGATTTCAGCAATCTCAATCAGTTTTCGGACTTGAGTAATCGCTAATAAAGATAATAAGCCAATTAAAGCCAGTAACCAATATGTAATATCATATTGTCCAGGTCCATAAAATTCCGCAGCAAGCTCTACCCCTAAGATATATGCAGCGGCAAAAGCTTGCAATAAAATTAATAATAATAATATTTTAGATCGGCCAACAGCTTTTACTAGCAGCATCTCATCACCTACACTAATTAAGCATAAATTCTGCGAAGCCAATACAGCAATGAGGTTAGAATTAATAAGCTGTTACTGGCTAGACCTATCACATAAAACCAAAAAATATCAATCATGATCTTGTCAAAGGAGAGATGGAAATATTTTATCAGTGGTAAAGCTACCAGCGGTTCACCGACAAATAATAAGATAAAGCTAATCAAAGTACTATAAGTTGCTGTAGGAAGTGGTAGCTTGCCCATTTGCCATAACAGCAAAAGCATGAGTAGGGCTAGAATCAAGGTATGACTGCCAAAGGGTATTTTCAAGAATTGATATAAACTTCTAATTCCGAGTACTGATACCCCGTAAATCAGGCTAATCAGCAGAATGCTTTTGCGACCCAATTGTTCCCCCATGACCTTAGCTCCCACAATAGCCAAAAGTGAGCCTTCAAAGATGAAAAAGAGTGCCCTTAAAGTACCCATGAAGTTTTACAATCCCCTTTCTACACGGCGTCTTACTTTAAAGCCTCAGGGACTTCAGGTTGATAGCCTACCCACCCAGTTGCAGCAGCGACATTAACATAAGCAAAGAGCATTAACATTGAGGCAATGAGAATAAAAAGCTGTTTTTTCATTAAATCACCTCCCTCAAATAACCCTACTTTCGCCTTAAAGGTAAAGGGCACCTGGGGCACTCTTTTTTCTGCCAGTTATGGTTTTACAGTTCTGCCTTTGCCAGTAAGCAGCTCCAGCAAGCTCTCCAGCAGGTGTATTGCCCAGTATCCCAAGGGTGTAATGCTGAAGGTTTGCCAGAACATCCCCAGCATACTGGCTGCTATTAACTCAGTGCTGAAGTTCCCTGAACCTAGCAAAGACCAGATGAGCCCGGACCAACCAAAGAAGATACTATATGAGAGTAGCTTTAGCCATTTGCGCTGCATTTTACTTGCGATAGGTTTACCCGGAGTATCAGCTGGTGCGAACAGCCCCAGAAAAATAATAGCGGATAAAACGATTACTCCCAATAAAAATGGGAACCAGTTAGCTGGAATCACTCTGGATAACCAGCCCAGAGAAGCGAAAATCACTGCCCCAATTAGCACACATCTTACTGGGGTGGAGGCATGGGCTCCGCCGGAAAAAACACGGAGCAGGGAGGCACTGCAGGCTGCGATTAAAGCAGGAAGCAAAGCACCAGTTAACAATCCGCCAATAGCGATGGCCAGGTAACCGAAGACAGTAGTAGTCAGGATAGTTATCGAGTACTGCACTACTTGTTCCTGGTTAGAGTCTAAGCCCACTTCTTCAGCTAGCAGGTGGGCTTGTTGGGCAATGAGTTTAGTAAACATCAAATCACCCCCGTAGCCTATTCATGGAAACTATTAGTGAAAATTGTATCTATTAGTATTTATTTCAACAAAAAGTTTAATAATCCTTTCTTTTAAAAGCTTTCAGATGAAAATTCTGTTATTTTGTAACAATATTTCACAAAGTTGAGTACTCGGTCTGAATTTGTTAGAATAATGGCGGGAGGGATATCGATGTTAGAGTTGCCACAAGTATCCATCTTGGCTGCCTTGCTAGGCGGGTTGATTTCATTCCTGTCACCTTGTGTGCTCCCCATGCTACCGGCCTATGTTGGTTATTTAACAGGTACTACTGTCAAGGAATTAGAGCAAGCACCTGCCACTAGTTACAGATCATTGGCCCTAA
>CAZKEO010000029.1:3636-10150 GCA_964551785.1 uncultured Eubacteriales bacterium
CCTTTATCAGGTCACTGGGTTTTGTTTGGGGCTTTACTGTGGTATTTGTGCTGTTGGGTGCGTCTGCCAGTCTAATAGGTAAGCTGTTGGGATCTTACCGCTATTTATTGCGTCAAATTGGTGGCTTATTAATCTTTTTGTTCGGTCTGCATCTAACTGGCTTACTACCAATTAAATGGTTATACTACGAAAAAAGGCCGGAAATAGCCCAAGGACCAAAGGGTTTTTTCTCCGCCATGGTAATGGGAATGGCTTTTGCAGCGGGCTGGACACCTTGTGTGGGCCCAATCCTCTCAGCAATCTTGCTGTACGCAGGAGCAAATGGTACGGTTGGTCAGGGCATGCTACTTCTAGGTGTCTATTCCCTAGGTTTGGGCGTACCTTTCTTGCTAACCGCCCTAGCTATTAACCGTTTCATCCGATTGTTCCAACGATTTGCTTGTTATTTACCATATGTAACCTTATTTAGCGGGGCACTTTTAATGGGCATGGGTATATTAGTGTTTGTGAACAAAATGGCGGTCTTAAACCAATACTTTTATTTCCTAAGCGATCTAGAAAAGCTCCTACTAGGACCGAATTAAATAAAAATAAAACACACGGAAAAAGCAAGGAACGGGTGAGTTTCCTTGCTTTTTCCATGTGAGGAGGTTAAAGGGGTGCATGAATTTTACAGAAGATGAAGTTTGCTATCAAGCATTCTTCAATTACTATAATACAACGTCTTAGTTAGTTTGGCAATAGTTATTGTGGATACTTTCACAAAGTCTTAAGGTTAAAAATAGCATGAATAGTAGCGACAATTTTTAGCGTTTTCCAAATGAAAATTTCGCTAAACTGACCACCAAACCTGTGAGGAAAACTAAGCCCAGATAACCCAGGAAGGGATAAACAGTTCCGACTAAGGTTGAGAAGCCAATTCCACTTAAAGCGACTGCTGCCAACAGACTACAGGTGGTAGTGCGGTGATAGTTATAACCTAGTTGGTGCGAGACCCGTTGGGCAAAACCATAGAGGTTAGCAATCAGGGTGGTAAATACTTCGACCCACAGGATGAAGGCAAAAAGCAGCCTAAATATATCGGCATATGGGCGGACGATATATAGCATGGGTATTTCGTAAAAAGCAATTCTCGGGAAGTGGACCATCAGTACCAAAGCTAAGAGGCAACTAAGCAAACCCAGTCCTAAGCCACCCATTAAGCCACCCATCATAAGCACCCTAGGGCGTTGAATTACGCTACCCATTGGCGCTAGGACTGGTACAGACAGCAGGAGATTATACGAAATATACAGCACAGCTGCCAACAGCCAATGAGGAGCCACGGCCACTTGGACAGGTGTTACTAGGTTGGTGATATGCACACCGTGATACTGCAGAGAATAAGCACTAATACCAAAAGTTAAAGCAACCATTAATGGGATTAGTAAGACATTGGCTGACATCACTCCTGCCAGTCCCCGATAAACAGTAAACAAGGCCAACAAGCTGGTAGCTAGTACTCCCCACAACTTGGCGATGCCTAAATGTTCTTCGAAAATAGCTCCAACCCCCGCCAGCATAATGACTATCGCCCCAAAGAGGAAAAAGGTAACGACTAGATCGAGTAGCTTGCCCAGACCAGAACCACAGGTTTCGACGAAAATCTCCGAATAGGAGCAGGCGACTAACCTGTTGCCTAGGTAAAGAATAAAGGCACCGAAACAACCAAAGCCCAAGGAAGCTACAACTATCCCCAGTAAACCATAGCTACCGTAAGCGGCAAAAAATCGAAGGGTTTCTTGTCCAGAAGCAAATCCGGCGCCAACTACAGTTCCGATATAGGTCGCAGCAACCTGCCAGCTGTTAATTGGCTTCTGAGAAGCACTCATAGTTAATCCTCCTTTTTTTCACGCCATAGTGATATATATGCAGGAGAACAGTAGATTAAACAGAACTTCTATTTGGAGTATAAGTATCGAGGACCAAACAATGTACGTGAGCATAAGTTGTTAGGAGAGGTGAGCAATCGATGAGCAGCAACAAGCCCAAAAATTTCATTTTAACCATTATAGATTCTTTACATCCGGAAGCCTTGGAAGCTTGTTTTCAAAAGGGCTTAGTTCCTGCTATGCAGTTCCTGAAGGAAAAGGGCCAGTACTACTCCCAGTGTGTCTCAACCTTTCCTACCATGACACCCACGGCAACCAGTACCATCGTCACAGGAACGATGCCGGAGCTGCACCTTGTGCCTGGTTTTGTTTGGTTCAACCGACTGGAAAAACGCTTTATTAATTATGGGGCAAGCTTTGGCGCGATTTGGAAACTGGGCTTACCTACGGTTATCCAGGATTTGCTTTTCAACTTAAATATTCACCAACTGAGCAAAAAAGTCCGTACTATTTATGAAATTTTGGAGGATCACGGTTGGTCAACCGCAGCCATTAATTTTTATATTTTTCGAGGCAGGAATGTCTTTGAGACCAAAATTCCGTTTTTAATACAAATGCTGACTAGATTTAAACTTATTGGCCAACTAATGGGCCCAAAATTGCTTGTGCTGGGGGAAATCTGTCGGCCAGCAAAATTGTTTAAAGACGCTAGCCTTTGGGCGCCAGTAGGGCCTTTCAATAAATTTGGAGTCAATGACGAGTTCTCCGGGATTATTTCTAGTTATTTAATCAAGGCTGGCAAACAACCAGACCTAATGTTGATTTACTTGCCTGATACAGATGGCTATGCCCATACACATAAGCCCACAGAGCTGGACGAGAGTTTAATTAAAGCTGATCAACAACTGGCCAGAATTCTCGATTCCTATGCCTCTTGGGAACAGGCTTTGGAGCAGAACGTCTTCCTGATTGCAGGTGATCACTCCCAAAGCTTGGTACAGGATACAGAGGACAGTCTAATTGAACTCAGGGACACCTTGTCCGAATTTAAACAAGCCCGCCTTGGCAAGCTGGCGATCCAAAAAGATATTGCCATCTGTCCAAATGAACGGATGTGTCACATTTATATCCTCCGCTGGCTCGAACGACGTCAGGGCGCTATTAAGCAGAGAGTTATCGAACTTTTAACAAAAGACGCTCGGATTGATCAAGTTATTTGGAAGGAAAAACATGATGGTTTTAACTATTACCTGGTTACGAAAGGCCAAGCAAGCCTGTGGTTCACCAAGGCTGACGGAGGTTTTGATGAGTATGGTCAGCAGTGGCAGTGGGAGGGTGATTTATCAGTAGTAGATGGTTACCTCGAGGAAGAATCAGGTAGGTTAGCTTTTGGGGATTATCCTGATGCCTTTAATCGAATCAGCGGCCTTTTAGAATGCAAGCATGCCGGAGATGTGGTTTGTACAGCTAAACTGGGATATGAATTTGACGGGGAAGGGGTACCAGTGACCCCGGGGGCAGGAAGTCATGGGTCGCTCCACCGGGAAAATTCACATTTTCCCTTAATGAACGCAGGCCCTGAGCAAAGTATCGAGAAGCCGAGGATTAGTGACTTTGTGCCTTTTATTTTGCAACACTTCGCAGTAGAGTTGCCGGAGTACCTGCGTAAGCTTTAAATTGGGTCATAGACTGGGCTTGTTTTTGGGGTCCTGTCTCCTCCGGTCGGTTACCGGCCTTGTTTTAAGCTGTCTTATGAGTTATCGGTCTGGTACCAGTAGGTCCGGAGTTGCTTAGTTCCATACCTAAGCGGGCCTAAGCTGGGTGCACTAGCAGAAGTTGCCCAACCATTGCCGAGTGGACGTCCGTGTCCACCGGCAAGGCAACCGACGTCCTGTCGGTTGGGGCAATTTCTGCTGTGCACACTGCGCTAATACCCGCTAAGGTATTCCACCAGGCACTCCTAAACCTACTGGTAGCCAGACCTTTGTCATGCTCTAGGGATAAGGCAGGTAACCGACCTGGGCTAACCTCTGGGTAGAATCCCAGTCCTGACCTTGGGAGTGTTAAGCTGACTTCGCAGGCATAGAGTCCGGTGTGAGGGTTAGGCCTAACTTTGAGGCTAAGGCAGGTCGTCTTGGGCAAGCCTCAGGGGTTGTGGCGACCCAGATTAGCTTAGGTCACGCCTCTGGCAGAGCGCTCCAGCGGTACTCGGCCGGTCTAGGCTAGGAATCTGCTCAAGCTGTGGTCAGAATAGGCAAACCCGGTCGTAGTCGCAGAGTAATGCTTCGATATCTTGGCAGGATGAACAGCAAATGTCATTCACAGGTCTTTGCCTTAGCGCTGTCAGGTCTTGCCTGAGGTATTCCGTCTGGTCTTGCTTGAGGGTTCTCTCCTAGGCGTTGTGCCTAGCCTTATAACGCCTAGGGCGGTTACCTGTCCCGGTTTAGATGGCTTCTCATGGAGAGAAATAATAGGTCTTAGCAAAGATGGGCAATACAAAGCACCCCGATCGTCACGATGACGATCGCCTTTGCGGTGGACACGGACGTCCACTCGCAAAGGTTCGGGTGCTTTTATTAGCCCATCAAGCTTAGACCTATTTTGAACGGAGTGGAAGACATCGGACCGGGACAGGTAATCGACCGGACGAAGCCTGCTTAAACCAGACCCTAAATACAAAGCCCATACAAGACCCCAAAGCAAAACCAAGGCATTAACCGACATTGCCCTTCTTCCACTGACTACGGCGCCAGGCCAACAGAGCACTTGCCACTACAATGGTCAACAAACTCACAACCTGAGCGGTACGCAAAGGCCCGATCATCAGGCTATCTGTCCTAAAGCCCTCTATAAAGAAGCGACCTACCGAGTAGAGTGCCAAGTAAATTAAGAATAATTGGCCCTTCGGTCCCCGCAACTTAGAGCGCAAGACCAGCAACAGACCGAAAACTAGCAAATTCCAGAGAAATTCATAGAGAAAGGTAGGATGGCGGTAAGCACCGGCAATATTCATAGCCCAGGGTAAATCAGTGGGATAGCCGTAGGCTTCTTGGTTAAAGAAGTTTCCCCAGCGGCCAATCGCTTGCCCGATGATGAAACTGGGAGCAGAGATATCGGCAATCTGCCAAAAGTTTAGTTTGTATTTACGGGTGTAGAAAATACCTACAAGGATGGCAGTGATGATTCCACCGTGAATAGCTAACCCACCATGCCAGATCTTGACGATTTCAGTGGGATCTGCGGCGTAGTCTTGCCAGTTAAAAATCACATAATAGATCCTGGCCCCTAACCAGGCCAGCGGCGCACCAATCAGAACTAGGTTTAATAGGTGATCTTCATCGACCTTTTCTCGTCGGGCAGCCTGGAGACCTAAGAAGGTACCTACGCCAAGGGCTACAGCCATGAGAATTCCATACCAGCGGATGGCCAGGGGGCCAATTTCAAAAGCAATAGGATTAATTTCCATTATTAGCAAACCTCCAACTAGATGCATATTTTTAATATTAGTTAAGCAGACCAAGGTGTTGACTTAATGATAGATTAATTTTCTGGTTTGGCCGGAGTCACGTACAACGTTTTATTCTGTTCGTAAATAACCATGCCTGGCTTAGCGCCCTTTGGTTTGCGGACATATTTTTTCAGGGTATAGTCTACGGGAACTTGGCCAGAAAAACGACCCTGGCTATAATAAGCAGCCAACTGGGCAGCTGCCAGCAGAACTGTTTCGGGAATCTCCTTTTTACCATGGTTGCGCAGAATGACATGGGAACCAGCAATTTCCTTAACATGCAGCCAGAGGTCTTCCGGGCGGGCGATTTTTAAGGTGAGATAGTCATTTTGCCGGTTGTTCTTACCTACCAAAGCTGTGAAATCCTCCGCAAGCTGGAATTCCATTGGTTGCGGGGCTTCAATTAACTTACCCCCCACTTTAGCCAGGCCTTTTTTGGCACCCTTGGTACCTTTTCCGGTCTTGAGGGTTTTGATAATTTTGGCTTGTTTGGATTTAAGATAGCCTTCTTCTCCGAGTTCCAACTTAATTTCAGCTAAGTCTTCACGTGTGGTAGCTTGGTCGATACTAGCCTGGACGCTGCTCAGGTAACGGCTTTCCTCGAGACACTTAACCCGATAGTCATTGGCAATTTGGGCACTGGTTTTGGCCTTATTGTATTTCTTATAAAAGTATTGCACCTGCTGGGAGGGTGTAAACCTAGCATCCAAGGGTATGGTCAGCTCTGCATTGTCGGGGTCATAGTAATTAGTTACCGTTACAGCGGTTAAGCCTCTACTGAGTTGGTACATATTAGCTGTCAGTAACTCCGCATATAATTTATAAGTTTCCCCGGCTCCAGCCTCGATTAAAATTTCTGCTTGCAGAGCCAACTTTTTCTCCAACCTAGCCAGCTCAGTATGTACTACTTGTTCCAGATGTTGTTTTTGTTGTCTGATACTATCGTGGTGGCGGTGCTCGGTGTAGAAAATATCTAAGAGCTGATTCATCGAACCATGCTCTTTAGGCATGCCGGCATATTGCTGTAAATCCAAGGCAGAGAAGGCCTGGGCCTGACCAGTAAGGTCACGAATCAGGGTGGGGCTAAATTGGCCGGTAACAGTCATTTCCCCAAAACGATGCAAGGTCTGCCAAA
>CAZKEO010000030.1:0-1249 GCA_964551785.1 uncultured Eubacteriales bacterium
TAGGCATAGGCTAATCGCTTTGTCCGCCCAATTCTCCCTCTTAATTGGTATAATTTAGCCAGACCTACATGGTCTGCTTCATTGATAATAATGGTATTTACATTGGGAATATCCAGTCCGCTTTCGATAATGGTAGTACAGACTAGGATATCAAATTCCCCTTCCATAAATTCTACCATGACTTTTTCTAGTTCATCTTCTTTCATTTGGCCATGCGCCACTGCAGTCCTTGCTTCGGGCACAATTTCCTGTAAGACCCCTGCCACCCTCGTAATGTCCAGCACCCGATTATGTCCAAAAAAGATTTGCCCGCCGCGATTTAATTCTCTAAGCACGGCATCCCTAATTACCTGGTGGTTTTCCTCCAAAACATAGGTCTGGACAGGGAAACGGTCCTCCGGTGGTGTCTCCAATAAACTCATATCCCTAGCACCTACTAAGGACATATGGAGGGTTCGAGGGATGGGTGTTGCTGTGAGAGTAAGTACGTCCACCGAAGTTCTAAGCTGCTTGAGACGCTCCTTATGACTCACTCCAAAGCGTTGTTCTTCATCGATGATTAGTAATCCTAAATCTTTGAACCGCACATCTTCTTGTACTAAACGGTGGGTTCCAATCATAATATCAACTTGACCCTGTGCAAGTTTGGCTAAAGCTTGGCGTTGTTCCTTAGGGGACCGGAACCTACTTAGCATCTCAATGCTAACAGGGAAATCTGCAAAACGCTGGCGGAAGGTATTATAGTGCTGCTGGGCTAAAATGGTGGTAGGCACCAGTACCGCTACCTGTTTTCCTTCCATCACAGCTTTAAATGCTGCGCGCAGAGCTACCTCGGTTTTACCATAGCCCACATCCCCGCAAAGCAACCTATCCATGGGCTTGGGTTGTTCCATATCAGCTTTGATCTCAGCTGTTGCCTGGATTTGATCAGGTGTTTCCTCATAGGGAAACGCTTCTTCAAACTCCTTTTGCCAAACTGTATCAATTCCAAAAGCGTGTCCTTGTAAGGCCTGGCGGGAAGCATAGAGCTTGATTAAATCTTCCGCCATAGCCTGTACCGCTTCTTTAACTCGGCTTTTAACTTTGGCCCATTCTGTACCACCTAGCTTGGATAGTTTCGGTCGGTGTCCTTCTGCGCCAAGGTATTTTTGGATTAAGCCCACCTGGTCAGTGGGTACATATAACTTATCTTTACCCGCATATTTAATCAGCAAATAATCCTTCTGAATCCCGGCAGCATCAAGCTTCT
>CAZKEO010000030.1:1259-9802 GCA_964551785.1 uncultured Eubacteriales bacterium
ACAACCCTCATACAGGCCAATCCCATGATTAACATGGACTACAAAATCACCCACATTTAGATCAAAAAAAGCTTCTAGCTTGTTACCAGAACGGGCCTCACTCTTTTTGCGGGCCTTTTTTGGGGTGGTAAAAATTTCAGTATCAGTGAGGATAACTATTTTACTGTTAGGTAACTCAAACCCGTTCTGGAGCTTGCCCTCAGTAATAACGATGTTTCCTGGGCGAAATTGCTGATCTAGGGTGCTAATGTATAAGGGGTCTAGCCCACCGTCCCGTAAGGACTGGAGTATTTTTTGGGAGCGTTCTTGAGTCTCCGCCAAAATTACGGCTGCAAAGCCATTTTTACGCCAACGGCGTAAGTCCTCTGTTAAAAGCCTAATTTGACCACGCAAGGCCGGGTTGCTTTTAGCTTGGATGTTGACAATATTCAGTGGGCGCCACTCACCTGGCTGTTTCGGTAGGAGGGCGAAACCAGTCAAGGGGAATTTACGCATTTCTTTAAAAATGGTCGTAAAGTCTAAATAATCCCGTACTTGTCCTGGTAAAGCAAGCCCCTTAGCTAACCAATTCGTCCAGTTTTCAGCTCTTTCCCGCTGATTATTTTCCGCACTTTCCCGAACTCGGCCTGGTTCATCAATACAGATTGGGGTGCCTTCCGGCAGATAATCTAATAAAGTGGTCGCTTCCGGATAGAAATAGCCCCTAAATTGCTCTAAGCCCTCAAAGAAAATCTCTTCAGCCACTTTTTCTAAGTAATGGGCAATTTTTTCCTCTAGTTGGGTCCGCGCTGTCAGTAGGCCTAGTTTCTCCAGTTTTTTGTTCTGCTTGCTCCAATCAGCTTTAATGCTTTGGAGACCCTGTTGCCAACGCGCACCGGTAATTAGTAGCTCTCTAGCTGGAATGATTTGGACCTTTTCCAATTTTTCCAAAGAGCGTTGGGTAAGCACATCAAAGACCCGGATAGAGTCAATCTCATCATCGAAAAATTCGATGCGGATCGGGTTTTCCTGGTCGAGTGGAAAGATATCTACAATACCGCCTCTGATGCCGAATTGACCTCTTCCTTCTACCTGCTGGACACGCTCATATCCAAGCTGACTTAACATAGTAATCAAGCTGTCTAGCTTCAAGGAGCCCCCTGTTGCTATGGTGGCGTGACTCGTTTGCAAAATGTTCGGAGGTATTACACATTTACTTAAGGCATCAACTGCTGCCACGACAACAATCTCCCGGCCTTGAGTTAGTCCCGTCAAAACCTTTAAGCGTTGAGTTACTAGCTCTTTACTGTGTGCCAGAATGTCATAGGGCATAATTTCTAGTTCGGGATAGAGCATTATTTCTTGATCAGGCAAGAGGGTTTCTAAATCACAGATGGTTTTTCGTGCTTGCAAGGTACTTGCGGTCACCACTAATAGCGGTCCCTGATGCTTAGCTTTGATAGCCGCTGTCAAATAGCTAGTCTGTGAACCGCTTACCCCGTACACTAATTGTTGATAACCCTGCTGTACCGCCTGCCGGATTGTTTTAAGCTCTCCGGATTGCTCAAGTGGTAATAAAAGTCCTCGGACCATACATATCTCCTTAAAGGTAAGAATAACGAAGAATAAAGAAAACTTGGCTGGCACCAAGCACTATGTGCGCAGGTGGCAGCCTTAGTTGCACTTATGCTGCCTGAAATCTACGCTTTCATACAAGTATAAAGAAAGCTTTAGCACAAATTAGCTAAAGCTGACACTTCGATTCAAATAGGTTTAATGGATTATAGCCTTATATGTTGTATTCTCTTCATAACCAACGCCCATTTCCCGGATACAATCATCACATAGCGCACTAACAAAGTGTTGACTTCCTTGATTTTCCTGCATGTTCATTATACCCTGCCACTCTTCCTCAGTCAAGGCATCTTCTTGCCCGCTAGTCATTAATTCCTCTACATCCAGCTCATCTAGGACTTCCTGACAACAGTCACAAAAGTAAATGAGTTTCAATTCCGATCCCCCCTGTGCCGGTTTATCGCGGTAGCAGGTTCAGGCTTCAGAATCAACCAATTCCAGGCCAAGTGGGCAGAATACCCCCCAGCCAGACCTATGAGCAGATAACCAGTTGCCCGGTAGAGCCCAAGGGTAATCAGGCCAAAGATCATGTGACCCAAATAACTAATTAATCCTGCCCATACCCCGTTTTTTTTGGTTACCAGGGTATCGTAGACTGCCTCAACCGTACCAAACACCGCATGGGACAAGAAGATAGAACTGTTCAAAAGAATTGCCGTTAAGGTTTTTGCTCCTTCTTCGATCGCAGGAACCAAACACACAATTCCTTTGTTACCCGCTCGTAGAGCAATTTGGCCATTTACTAGCCAAGCAATTAAGGCGGCAATCAGCCCTGCTAAGACAGCACCCACATGGTATCCTCCTGTCCCTTTAGTATCTTAGTATGGCAGGATTAAGGGTAAATCATACACAGGCGTCTAGCAGGGTTATTTTAATTGGACAGTGTTATTTGATATTGAACTTATTAGAAGCCATTACAGCACCTTCTGTCAGAACTAGCTCAATTGCTTCAGTTGCCCGATGTAGCACTTCTTGAATGATTTCTTTTTCCCCGGCACTAAAACCCTGTAGCACATAATTACTGGAGTCACGTCCCGGCTGAGGTCGCCCAATGCCCAGCTTTAGGCGCGTAAAAACTTCTGTCCCTAAATGCTGAATAATAGATTTAATGCCATTATGCCCCCCCGCACTCCCTTGAGTACGAATCCTCAACTTGCCTGGGACTAGGTCCATATCATCATAAACGACCAAGACATCTTCCGGTTTGAGCTTATGCCAGCGCATTATGGCGCCAACAGCTTCCCCACTTAGGTTCATATAGGTCATAGGTTTCATCAAAATGACTTTTTCAGAATGAAACTTACCTTCTCCCAGCAGGGCTTTATGCTGAGTTTTGCTCAACTCAATATCCCAAGCTGCAGCCAACTTGTCTATCACCATAAAGCCGATATTATGACGAGTAGCTTCATACTCTCTGCCTGGGTTACCTAAGCCAACAATTATTTTCATGGTGTACACTCCTCTATTTACCTTCCAAAATCAGCTAGCACTTCACAAAGGGATTTCCACACGGCCTTTTTTATTTCCTTCTAGCTTCGAAAAAATCAATTTGAGTAATTTTCTAAAGCTTGGCATATTGAGACAAGTGTCTGAATAAAAGTAATATAGATTTATGATGTTCAAATGGAGGGAGAATAATGAAGAAGAGTCGAAAGTTTATCTCCATGCCTGTGATTAGTTTAGAAGATGGACAGGAAATCGGGCAGATCCGGGGATTAGTAATTAATCCCTCATTAAAAAGTGTCAGTGCTTTATTAGTCGAACAGCGGAAGTGGTTTAAGGATCAGAAAATAATCCCCTTTCAGAAAATCCGGAGCATTGGGGATGATGCTATTACTATCGAAAAAAATAGCACTATGCAAAAACCTGCCAATTTGCCGGAAATTTTCAGCTTGGTCAAAGATAAAATCGACTTAATCGGCGCCAAGGTTATTGCTGAAAATGGCACTACTTTAGGCTATGTTGACGAATATTTCATTGAGTTGGAGACCGGAAAAATTACTCTTTTAGAAGTTAGCGGTAACTTTATGGATGCTTTCTTGAAGGGAAAAGCACATTTATCAATGGATCAGATTATGAAAATCGGCAAAAATGTCTTAGTAGCAGTTGAGGGAGCAGAAATTCATCTGAAGCCCACAGAGAAGGGACTGCAAGAAACACTCCGTAATTTCAAAGAGAGTTCTACCCAATTCCTGGGGAATACCTGGGAAAAAACGGTCGACCTCAGTAAAAACCTTTCCAAAAAAATAGAATTACATAACCAGATGAATCAAGATAAGTCAACAGCAGCCCTTGAGGACGTGACGATTGATGCTTCTGAACAGGAAAATAAAACTGAGTCTAAACAGGTCCCTGAGGAGTTATTAGCAGAAAATGCTACTATCAGTGAAATAACTGAGGCTACACCACCTAATACCTCCACTGAAGACATTAAAAACGATTAGCTCCTCGGGAAAAACGCAAAGAAACCGGCCCCTAGCTATCACGATAGGGCGCCGGTTTTTATTCTAAGTTATCTTTAACTCCTGATCCAAGCAACTAATTAAAGAGCTTGCTTACCGATAGGTCTTCATGAATCCTGACAATTGCTTCACCTAGTAAAGGTGCTACCGAAAGTATTTTCATTTTGGAAATTCGTCTCTCGGGTGCCAATGGAATGGTATTGGTTACCACAACTTCTGAGATCACGGAATTTTGCAGGCGTTCTAAGGCTGGGCCAGACAATACTGGATGGGTACAGCAGGCAAAAACTTCTTTAGCACCTCGGTCCATCAGGGCTTGGGCACCTTGGGTAATGGTTCCACCTGTATCAATAATATCATCAATCATGACAACACTTTTGCCTTCCACACTCCCAATAATATTCATAATTTCGGCCACATTAGGCTCAGGCCTGCGCTTATCAATTATCGCAATGTCCGCTCCCATACGGTCTGCCATTGCTCTTGCTCTCGTTACACCTCCTAAATCAGGTGAAACTACGATGAGATCTTTTAGATTTTTGTTCTGAAAATACTCAGCTAAGATTGGCACCCCAGGCAAGTGATCCACCGGTATATCAAAAAAGCCCTGAATCTGGCCAGCGTGGAGGTCCATAGTCATTACTCTTCTTGCTCCACCTACTGTAATCAGGTTGGCAACTAGCTTAGCAGCAATCGGATCTCTCCCTCTAGCTTTACGATCCTGGCGGGCATAACCATAGTATGGTATCACCGCTGTAATTCTTCGTGCTGAAGCCCTGCGCAGAGCATCAATCATAATTAATAATTCCATCAGATGTTCATTGGCAGGTGGCGAAGTAGGTTGAACCACAAAAACGTCTGCGCCGCGTACACTTTCATTAATCTTGCACTGGATCTCGCCATCACTGAACCTGGAAACCTGGGCCTCACCCAAAGAAACTCCCAAATACTCCGTAATTTCCTCTGCCAAAGCCGGGTTGGCGTTGCCAGAAAAAATCTTCAGTCTCTTACCGCTAAGTGCCATTTTGATAAAACCTCCTAGTCTTGTTTACAGCTTTTTTTCTTATTCTTCCATGATGGGATGTTGCGCTGTTTTGCCCTAGCCACACCCAGTGCTTGCTCAGGAACATCGGTGGTAATGGTGGAGCCGGCAGCAACGACTGCTCCCTCCCCGACTTCTACCGGGGCGACTAAATTGGTATTGCTACCGATAAAGGCATCATTCTTAATAATGGTCGGGTATTTATTGACCCCATCATAATTGCAGGTGATTGTGCCACAGCCAATATTGACACCGGTTCCAACAGTGGCATCTCCTACATAGCTTAAGTGTGGTACCTTGCTGCCAGTTCCGATGTAGGATTTTTTGATTTCTACAAAATCTCCTACCTTGACCTGATCCCCCAGTACTGTCCCTGGCCGGAGATAAGCAAAAGGCCCCACATTACACTCTTGACCAATTTGACTCTCTAAAACCACGGTATATTGAATATTAGTACCTGCCCCAACCGTACTATCAGTCACTTTAGTATTAGGCCCCAGTATACACCCGCTACCAATAGTTGTTTTGCCCTGTAGCATTGTATTGGGATAGATGATCGTGTCCTGTCCAAGCTGTACAGCTGTTTCAATATATGTAGTTGCAGAATCTATCAACGTTACCCCGGAGAGCATATGTCCGAGATTAATTCTCTCTTGTATTTTCCGGGTAGCGATTGCTAGCTGAACCCGGTCGTTAATTCCCATAGTTTCATCAGCTACAGTAACTCGATAGCCCTGGACAACTTTCCCTGACTGGTTGAGTAGCGCTAAGACGTCTGTTAAATAATATTCCCCCTGAGCATTGTTAGGAGTTAGTTGGTGGAGTGCGGCTAAAAGCGGTTCTGCCGCAAAACAATATGTGCCTGTATTAATCTCCGGTATAGTACGTTCTTGATCGGTAGCATCCTTTTCTTCGACAATACTGGTTACCTGTCCGAGCTGGTCGCGGATAATCCGACCATACCCAGTTGGGTCATCCATGATAGCCGTTAACACAGTAGCCTGGGCTGTATGTTGGTGATGATAGGTCAGTAGCTTGCTAAGTGTGCTAGCTTGCAAAAGCGGAGTATCACCACAAACAATTAAGACATCTCCAGTAAAGTCCTGGAGTAAAGCTTCTGCTTGCAACACGGCATGTCCAGTTCCTAGCTGTTCCTCCTGGAGCACATACGACACTTGGTCACCAATAGTTTCCTTAACCTGTTCTGCCCCGTGACCAATAACTAAAATAGGCTTTTCTATGCCGATCTCCACACAAGAATCGATTACATACTGGACAATCGGTTTACCTAAAATCTCATGCAAAACTTTGGGAAGTGCGGACTTCATCCGTGTTCCTTTCCCTGCGGCTAAGACTACCGCCCGAACTTGAGACAACACCCCATCCCTCCTCTATTAGCTGCTTTCTATCTAAATATAATCCCGCATAAAATCTATACCTATCCTTTAGTATATGACTAGAGACAAATTTTACACAATGTTATTCATTTCAACACATATCGTCATATTCCTGCCCCAAAAAGAAATTCAGCTAGTGCAAAAGTGCACATAGTGAACAAAAGAGACAAAAATAAAAAGGAGCTCGCTGCTCCTTATTGATGATATCTATTTTGTTGGCCATAGCAGCCTCTGTCTCTTGCTTCCCTACAAACACTACCTTCATTTATGCAATAATTGCCTCCTGATAGGCTTGTAGAACGGCCGTTTGAATAATTTCCCTGGCTCCTGGTGTAATTGGATGAGCTATATCCCGGTACTCCCCGTCAGGAGTCTTCCGACTAGGCATAGCTACAAATAATCCATTTTGGCCTTCCACAACCTTGACATCATGAATGACAAAAGCATCATCCAAGGTCACTGATACAATGGCTTTCATCTTTCCTTCCAAATTAATTTTACGAATTCGCACATCAGTGATATTCATGTTTTCACCACCTTCCTGCTGTCATATATTATGCTGTCCTCATTGGTTTTTTATTCTGCATTTGTCATAAAATTCCTTCCTGGTTTGTGAAAGTTTTTACCACTTTTTAATAAAATATTCTAAAAAATTAAAAAACAAGGTAATTCAGTGTTATTTTTACTGATTTACCTTGTTTTTCTATTAAGGGGTTGTCTGGTCATCTGTACGTCGAACAGTTTTATTTGTGTTCGATACTGGCAACAACCTCAATTTCTACTCCCACGTCTTTTGGAAGCCTGGCAACCTCTACAGTTGAGCGAGCAGGAGGCTGCACTGGAAAATATTCTCCATATACAGCATTAATCTCCGCAAAATCATTCATGTTTTTAATAAACACCGTTGCTTTAATCACATTCTCTAAGGAAGTACCGGCTGCCTCCAAAACTGCTGCAACATTATCCAAAACTCTACGCGTTTGGCTCTTAATATCTTCTGCAACGATCTGACCGGTCTGCGGATCAATCGGAATTTGACCAGATGTAAATACCAAGTTGCCTATCCTAACAGCTTGTGAATAGGGGCCAATCGCTGCTGGTGCATTTTCAGTTGAGATGATGACTTTATTCATACTTAATCCTCCATCCTTGTATTAACTTCCCATGGGAAGGTCTCATCTATCCACTTGCTCGGGCGAATCACGAACTCTTTATCTTCGTCGTCAAAGCGCACAAATTCCAAAAGAGAAATAAAATTTTTTACTAATTTTTCTTGGGGTTCAGTAGTGCTAATTAGCACGCCGATCCCTAACACTACTGCCTCAAATTCGGCCATTAGGTCTAGCATGCCTTTAGCTGTACCTCCGGCCTTCATAAAGTCGTCAATTATGAGCACTCGTGACCCTTTTGGTAAGGCTCTTTTGGTTAAAGCCATGGTTTGGATTCTTTTAGTTGAGCCTGATACATAATTGATATTTACAGAAGATCCCTCACTAACTTTGGACTCATCTCGCACAATTACCAAGGGGACTCCAAAAACCCCGGCTGTCAAAAGGGCCAAGGGAATTCCTTTGGTCTCAATAGTTATAATATACTCTGGTCTAGCTTCGGCGAACAGCGTAGCGAAAATCCGGCCAATACTTTGACCCAACTGTGGATCAAAGATTAAATCATTCAGGTAGATAAAGCCTCCTGGCACCAGCCGGTCTGCCGCCGCCAGTTTGGTACAGAGTTGCTTGGCAATCTCCAGCCTTTTTGCTTTTGTCATGAGAGGTAGAAACCTTACCCCACCAGCTGCCCCAACTTGAGTTTCTACCAAGCCAGCTTCTGCTGACCGCAGAGTTTCCTTGATAATACTAAGGTCTTCACTAATGGAAGATTTAGCAGCTTGGAAGAGACCAGCAAAATAAGTTAAGGGAAAAGATTTATAGGGATTTTCGATTAACTCCTTGGTGAGAAGAATAATTCGTTCACTTCTACGCATTTTTTCCACTCAAACCCTCCAAAATCCGACTATATGCCGGATAA
>CAZKEO010000031.1:0-9232 GCA_964551785.1 uncultured Eubacteriales bacterium
ACCAAAATCTATACCCACCTGACTAAAAAGAAAATCAAAGAGGTCTATTCCCGCACTCATCCACGGGCTTAATCGATTCAGCTCTGAGGGCGAGACTCTTTTAGGGGGAAATCAAATGATGAAATTTAAAAGGGTAGTTCTAATTATTTTGGACAGCGCTGGGGTAGGTGCCCTGCCAGATGCTGAACAATATGGGGATACAGGTGCCAATACCCTAGGTAATATTGCGCAGGCTGTGGGTGGTCTGCAGTTGCCAACAATGACCAAGTTGGGCTTAGGAAATATTATCCCGCTGACAGGAGTTCCAGCTCAGGAAACGCCTAGTGCTGCTTTTGGCAAATTGGCTGAACAATCAGCTGGGAAGGATACCACTACTGGCCACTGGGAAATTGCTGGAATTATTTTAGACCAGGCCTTTCCAACCTATCCTAAGGGTTTTCCGCCAGCATTAATAGCTCAATATGAACAGCTAATTGGGCGTAAAACGTTGGGAAATGTGGTAGCTTCGGGAACTGAAATCATCGAGCAACTGGGACCGCGCCATTTGGAAACAGGTTATCCGATTGTTTATACCTCTGCTGACTCTGTTTTTCAAATCGCAGCCCATGAAGAAATTATTCCAATTGAGCAACTCTATAATTTCTGCCTGCTAGCGCGTGATCTGTTGACAGGGGAACATGCTGTTGGTAGGGTGATTGCCCGTCCTTTTGTGGGACAACCAGGGTCTTTTCAACGTACAGCACGACGCCATGACTATTCCATACTGCCACCACACGCTACCCTCTTGGATCTGATTCGTGCCAAGGGCTTAGAGGTAATGGCAGTAGGTAAAATTAAGGATATTTTTGCCCAGCAGGGCGTCAGCCAACACAAGCCTGCCAAAAATAATGACGAAGGTGTGGACAAAACGCTGGAGTTTTTAGCCCAGGACCAAGCGGGGCTGATCTTTACTAATCTAGTGGATTTTGACATGGTCTATGGGCATCGGAATAACGCCCAAGGTTATGCTAAGGCCTTGCAGGAATTCGATGCCAGATTGTCAGAGATTATGGACTGTTTACAACCAGATGACCTACTCATGATCTCAGCCGATCATGGGTGTGACCCGACCACCCAAGGTACTGATCATACCCGTGAATATATCCCACTCTTAGTCTACGGTGATCTTATCAAGGGTGGGGTTAATGTTGGGGTTAGGCCAACCTTTGCGGATTTGGGGGCTACCTTAGCGGAAGCCTTGGGGCTTCAAATACCCGCTGGCAAAAGTTTTCTACAGGAAATGCTTAAAAAGGACTGCTAAATGGAAATTATCTTTAGTTTACTATAACAAAAAGAGGTGCAAGAAATCATGTTAGTATCGAAAATCAACGAAACTACCCAATATATCCGTTCCCAGACTGACTTAGCACCAACCATCGGCTTAATTCTTGGGAGTGGCTTAGGAGGGTTAGCCGCAGAAATAACTAACGCTACAGAGATTAAGTATCAGGATATTCCGCATTTTCCGATTTCGACAATTGAGGGCCATGCTGGACAGTTAGTGCTGGGGGAATTAGAAGGCAAAAAGGTTGTGGCCATGCGGGGTCGTTTTCATCATTATGAAGGCTATACTCTCCGTGAGGTAACTTATCCAGTACGAGTGATGCAGAAACTAGGAATTAAAACTCTGCTTGTCACTAATGCTGCTGGTGGGATTAATACTGATTATGCTCCAGGTGACCTGATGGTCATTAAAGACCATATTAATTTGATGGGAGATAATCCCTTGGTAGGGACTAATTTAGACGAATTCGGGCCACGTTTTCCCGATATGTCGGAGGCTTACAGTCGGGTGTTAGGTAAATTAGCGGAAGAAGTGGCCAAGGAAGCAGGTTTTAAGCTCAAAAAGGGAGTGTATGTAGGCCTGAAGGGGCCATCTTATGAAACTCCGGCCGAAATCCAGTATCTCCGGGCAATCGGGGTTGATGCAGTTGGTATGTCTACTGTTCCTGAGGTAATAGTGGCGAATCATGGTGGCCTTAAAGTGCTCGGTATTTCCTGCATTACCAATATGGCTGCCGGAGTTTTAGATGTGAAACTGAGTCATCAGGAAGTAATGGAAACGGCAGAACGGGTTCAGAATCAATTTATTGCGCTAGTGAAGGGTGTCATTGCTAGGCTCTAATTAGGGAATTGTGGAGGGGGAATCTCAGGTGCGTGCTTATGACATCATTGCCAAGAAAAGAGATGGTGGCGAACTCACAACAGCCGAAATCGACTTTATTGTGCAAGGCTTCACGAGAGGAGAAGTGCCTGATTACCAAATGTCTGCTTGGGCGATGGCTGTCTTTATTAAAGGCATGAATGTTCGTGAGACCGCTGATTTAACGATGGCTATGGTTAAGTCCGGGGATACTGTTAATCTTTCAGCCATCAAGGGGATTAAAGTTGATAAACATAGCACCGGTGGAGTTGGCGACACAACCCCCCTACGGCTTGCCCCCTTAGTTGTCGCCGCTGGTGCTCCCGTTGCCAAGATGTCGGGGCGTGGCTTAGGCCATACGGGAGGTACCTTAGACAAGTTCGAAGCGATACCTGGCTTTCGAGTAGAATTAACAAAAGCTGAATTTATTCATAATGTTAACACTGTCCAAGCTGCTATCGTGGGACAGACAGGTAATTTGGCACCAGCTGATAAAAAATTATATGCCTTGAGAGATGTCACAGCAACGGTTAATTGTTTACCACTGATTGCCAGTAGTATTATGAGTAAAAAGTTAGCTGCCGGAGCTGACGCCATAGTCTTGGATGTTAAGACAGGTAGTGGCGCGTTTATGAAAACACTGGATGATGCGTTTTTATTAGCTCAGTCAATGGTAGACATTGGCAACCAGTTAGGCCGCCAGACTGTGGCGATCGTTACAGATATGGCGCAACCGCTCGGTTATGCAATCGGAAATGCTCTGGAAGTCAAAGAAGCAATTGCTACCTTACAAGGTAACGGGCCACCGGATTTAACAGAGCTCTGCTTACAACTTGGAGCTCAGATGCTACTCTTGGCCAAAGTAGTAAACAGTTGGGAGCAAGGGTATCACCGCTTGCAAGCACTCATTGCCGACGGTTCTGCCTTAGCAAAACTAAAGGCTATCATTGAAGCTCAAGGGGGAAACCCTGCCGTTGTAGATAGTGCGGAACTTTTACCTCTGGCAACCCACCTAATTGAGATACCAGCTGTTGCGACAGGTTTTATCCAGACCATGGAGGCGGAAAGCCTAGGCATTGCGGCTACCATCCTAGGTGCTGGTCGGGAAACCAAGGAATCGATTGTTGATCCGGCAGTGGGCATCGTGTTGGTCCGGAAAACTACGGACTGGGTAGCTACTGGTGATACTTTAGCTGTCATCCATACCAACGACCTTGCTAAAGCTGAGCTAGTAAGAGCCATGATTCAAGCGGCGTACCAGCTTGGTCCGGAGCCACCACAGCATCCTAAACTAATTTATGGGGTCGTCAATCAAGACGGCATCCAACGAAAATAGGTCTGTCAGCCAGCAAAACTATTTGTTGGCTGACTTTCATTCTAGAGGCATAATTTGTCCATTCTGCCATATACTATTGCTGTACAAGACCATGTGGACAGGAGGGACCAGCCCATGAAACGCTGGAAGTTTAGCAACAAAATCTTAGTAATGCTCTGTGCAATATCCCTATTCCTAGGACAGGTTGGCTTGGCAATCGCCAGTGTCGCAGCCCAACCAGCTGTGAGTAGCTTTGAAACTACCGCAGAAGCAGCAGTCTTAATGGAGCCAACTACTGGTACCATTATTTTTGAAAAGAATGCCCATAAGTCGCTACCTCCAGCTAGCGTAACCAAGATTATGACTCTATTGGTAGCTGTAGAAGCAATCGAACAAGGCAAGTGTAGCCTGAAAGACCGGGTTAAAGCTACTGAAGAGGCTGCAGGACTGGGGGGGTCCCAGATTTATTTAGAGGTTGGCGAAGAATTTTCCCTAGAAGAATTATTGATTTCGGTTGCCGTAGGCTCTGCCAATGATGCTTCAGTAGCAGTAGCTGAACATATTGCTGGCTCTCATGATGAGTTTGTTTCCTTAATGAATACCAAGGCCCACTCCCTAGGCCTAAAGGACAGTAAATTTATCAATAGTTATGGCCTACCTGCGGAAGGCCACGTTACTAGTGCTTATGACATGGCAGTAATTCTGCGGGAAGGTATGAAGTATCCCTTATTCCGAAGAATCACCTCACTCAAAGAATATAACCTGCGGGGTGGAGAATTCAAACTCTATAATACCAACAAATTACTTTGGTGGTATCAAGGGGTGGATACTGGCAAGACCGGTTGGACCAATGAAGCAAAATACTGTCTAGCCTCTTCTGCAGAGCGGGATGGCTTAAGATTAATTGCCGTGGTACTCGGTAGTCCCGAAAAAAGAAGTCATTTCCGGGAATCAATTCGGCTCTACAACTATGGGTTTGCTAAGTACCGAGGTGTTACCGTAGCTGAGCCTGGTGCCCAAATTCGAATTCTGCCAGTCGAAAAGGGTACAGTTGATCAAGTGCAAATCGTAGCCAAAAGTCGGATTGGCATCATGGTTCCGAAAGGTAAGGAAAAAGAGCTTAGTCATCGGATTGTCCTGCCGACAAGTGTGCAGGCTCCAATCTTTAAAGGTCAAAAGGTCGGCGTAGCGATTATCAGTCAAAACGGCAAAGATGTGGCCAGCTTTGAATTAATAGCTGGCGGTAGTGTCACGAAAGCTGGGCTCTGGCAACAGATTAGAAATAGCTTTGAACAAGTCTATAGTAATATCTAGTAAGGCTTGCTAAAACAAGGCAGCTTATCACGCGAGACGCGTCGTAAGCTGCCTTTGCATGTTTGGAGCAGTAATCCTGTCGCCGGTTAATTTGCTGAGAAGTAGTGCCCATAAACCAATCCCGCGGGTCTCCCCTTAAGCGATCGGAGCGCTTTTGGGGACTCTCCATAGCTGACCAGTAAAGCAGCCTAGTCCAATTTTCTTATTAGGCAATAAAGTATGCTTAACAAGCCAAGCCGAGGGAAGGTACCTGTTCCGGTTTAGGAGCATCTCACAAAGTGCGCTAGCAGGTCTTGGCGAAGCTGATCAATAAACTCATCCCGTGCAACAGGACGTTGCACGCCCTGGCGGTGGTCATGGACGACCACTCGCTAGGGTTGGATGAAGTTTATTAGAGCAGCAAGCCATAGAGCTGTAGCGAGCTATGTGCAATGCTCCGAACCGGAACAGGTACCTGACCGGCAAAGGCATGCTTAAAAAAATGACCCCAAATCAAAATTGGACGGAAACTAATAACTTGAAAGCACAAGACCCCTAACTCGCCTCCGGCGCTTTCTTCAAGTTAATTTCCATAATTTAGCAGGAAACTAGCAGTGAATGTAGAATTCTTAATTTAGCAGACAAAATGATGGGGAGGGTTAGCCCTTGAAGGTTAGTTTCGAACAAACAGGCAAAGTAACGGTGGCCAGGGTGGCCGGTGAACTAGATATGCTGGCAGCTGAAGCATTTCGTACCCAGTTGGATGCAGTTTTAGAGCAAGAGTTGACCCGTAATTTAGTACTTAATTTTAAGGAAGTTGATTTTATTGACAGTTCAGGTTTAGGAGTGCTTTTAGGACGGTATAAAAAGCTATCTCAAGCAGAGGGTAAGATGGCTATTGTAGCTCCTCAACCACAGGTCAAAAGAATTCTTGAATTATCTGGCATTATGAGAATTATGAACATTTATCCTTCAGAAGCAGAAGCAATTAAAAAGTTGTAAGGAGGTGAGCCGGGTGAAAATTAAAAATCAAGCCAAATTAGAATTCTTAAGTATACCTGAAAATGTTGCTTTGGCTAGGGTAACTACAGCCACCTTCGCAGCACAGTTAGATTTCACCTTAAATGATCTTGAGGATATTAAAGTCGCTGTTTCAGAAGCGATTTCTAATGCCATTATTCATGGTTATGAAAATCGTCCTGCCGAAACAGTACGCATGATTATTACGCTCTATGAAGGAGCCCTGGAAATAATCATCGAGGATGAGGGCAAAGGAATCGCAGATATTGACCAGGCGCTACAACCAGCCTATACTACGGAACCCGAGCGGATGGGTCTTGGTTTTGTGTTTATGCAGTCTCTCATGGATGAGTTCAGTGTAAAATCGGAATTGGGTAAGGGGACACGCGTTACTTTAGCAAAAAAGCTAGAACTGTCAGCTAACCCTAACCCGGAAAGTTAAACGGGGGAGTTTTTATGAACGGTCGTTTTGCAGAGATGAACCTGCCTCGATTTCCACTGCTCAAGGATGGCGAAACCAAGGAACTAATTCGTTTGTCACAGACCGGAGATCAGCAGGCTAGGGAACGTTTAGTCAACTGTAACCTGCGCCTTGTTTTTAATCTCATCCAGCGCTTTGTTAATCGTGGCTATGAAGTAGAAGACCTCTTTCAAATTGGTACTATTGGCCTCATGAAGGCAATTGATAAATTTGATTTATCATACGATGTCAAGTTTTCGACCTATGCTGTGCCGATGATTATCGGAGAAATTAGAAGGTTTCTAAGAGATGACCACCCGGTGAAAGTTAGCAGAACAGTTAAAGAGACTGCTTATAAAATACATCGTTATAGAGAAAAGATTAATAAAGAAAAAGGACGCGAGCCCACCATCTCCGAGATTAGTTTAGAACTACAAATAACTCCAGAAGAGATAGTTACCTCTTTAGAGGCAGCTCAAAGCCCGACATCGATTTTTGAAACACTTTACCAGGACGACGGTGACCCTATTTATGTGCTAGATCAAATCCATAAAGAAACAGATGGCGATGGACAATGGTTCGAAAGGATGGCTATCAAGGAAGTCCTGATGAAATTAGCTCCCCGTGACCGGACAATCATTCTGATGCGCTTTTTCGAAGACAAAACTCAAACAGAAGTTGCCAACCATTTAGACATCTCTCAGGTACAAGTTTCCCGTTTGGAAAGGCAAGCACTAAAAAATCTCAAAGTACATCTCGGCGGTGATTAAGCTAGCCGTTTTTTTTTGCCCCAAATTAGCTAACCAGAGCTTGGGATTTGTATGAAAAAAAGCAGACCGTAGCATAATAGCAATGTAACAAGAGGAAGAGGAGGTAGAAACTGATGTATGTAAAAGTTGTGGAATTGGTTGGAGAATCCCAAAACAGTTGGAAAGATGCTGTGCAAAGAGCAGTTGAAGAAGCCTCACATCAACTAGACAATATTAAAGGGGTAGAAGTTTATAACTTAACTGCTGGGGTTGAAAATGGTAAGCTGGTAGATTACAAAGCAAATGTCAAAATTGCTTGTACTGATGAGCACTTTTAAGGCTTGCCTAATTGGACTAATGTGTAGCAAAGCTATGTGATAGGACACCTTCGGGTGTCTTAGCATTATGTAGAGAAGATATGGGGGGAGATGTGAGATGACTAACCCTGATCACACGTCAGCGGGCTTGCCGTCAGAACAAGCTGCCCAAGAATATCAGCAAATGGTTAAGCAGATTAAGCCTAAACCTACCATCCTGAAAAATTGTGTTTGGGCCTTTGTATCCGGGGGAATTATTTGTACAATCGGTCAGAGCTTGATTAATTTGTTTCGAGCCCAAGGAATGGATCCAGATAAAGCAGGCTCGGCAACAGTGGTAGTGCTAGTGTTTAGTGCCGCACTTTTAACAGGTTTGGGTCTCTATGAGAAACTCGGCAAATATGCAGGTGCAGGCACAATTGTACCAATTACCGGTTTTGCTAATGCGATGGTCGCGCCAGCCTTAGAATATAAGCATGAGGGTATGATTTTGGGGATGGCAGCCCGTTTATTCAGCATCGCTGGCCCAGTACTTGTTTTTGGCTTTATGACTTCTTGGTTAATTGGTCTGGCAACCTATCTTATGCAATGATGCTTAAGGACGCTGAGGGGAGAAATAAGATGGCAGGTGTAAAGCAGCTTGGCCAGCAGACCTACCGCTTTGCAAATCCGCCCTGTATCATTGCTTCGGGAACAGTGGCTGGTTCAAAAGAAGGAGAAGGACCGTTAGGGGCCTATTTTCACCGCATTCATTTAGATAATATGCTAGGTGAAAACTCTTGGGAGAAGGCTGAACGCAAAATGTTAAAGGAAGCCTTCCAGTTAGCCCTAGCTTCGGCGGAACTGCAGCCAGAAGACATTGATTTACTGTTGGCAGGAGATTTGTTAAACCAGATTATTTCGGCTAATTATACTGCCCGAGATTTGGGTATCCCCTTTTTGGGCCTCTATGGAGCTTGTTCTACGATGGTAGAAAGTATGGCCTTAGGAGCCATGTTAATCGATGGTGGTTTTGTTGATAAAGTCTTACAAGGTGCCAGTAGTCACTACCATACTGCCGAACGTCAGTATCGGGCACCAGCCGAATTAGGTAGTCAGCGATCCTTATCAGCTCAGTGGACGGTAACCGGAGCAGGTGCCACCATTCTTGCCAAACAAGGGAAAGGACCCCGAATTACTCACGCGACCATCGGGAAAGTGATAGATCTTGGCATTAAAGATGCAGCTGATATGGGGAGTGCCATGGCACCAGCTGTAGCTCATACCATCCTGAGGCACTTTAGTGACACGGGACGAGTACCTGCTGATTATGACTTAATTATCTCAGGAGATTTAGCCGTTCTTGGCAAAGCACTGGCTTTGCAACTGGTTAGTAAGGCTGGGTATGATATCGAGGCCAAATATGCCGACTGTGGTTGCTTTATTTATGATCCTACTCAGGATGTCAATGCCGGTGGAAGTGGCTGTGGTTGTTCAGCCTTAGTGTTAGGGAGTTATCTCTTACAAGAGCTGGCCAGAGGAAAATACCAAAGAATCCTGGCAATCGGTTCTGGTGCGCTTTTAAGTCCGATTGCAACCCAGCAGGGTGAATCAATTCCGGGCATTGGTCATGCTGTCGTGATTGAGGCATAGTAGCGGTTCTGATAGTAGGCGCTTGTTAAGGTGGTGCGTTGTGGAATATCTCAAGGCTTTTGCAATTGGGGGAGCTATCTGTGTACTAGGACAACTACTGATGGATCTCACCAGTTATAAAATAACTGCTGCTCATATCTTGGTTGGCTTCGTCACAAGCGGGGCAATCCTAAGTACTTTGAATTTATATCAACCCTTGGTTGACTTCGTTGGGGCGGGAGCAACAGTTCCCCTGCCGGGTTTTGGTCATGCTCTAGCCCAGGG
>CAZKEO010000032.1:0-9203 GCA_964551785.1 uncultured Eubacteriales bacterium
AGGTACTGTTAATATCAATGCTGCACCTGGTGGTGCTGGTTCCAGTGTTACTACTGATGCTAATGGTTCCGCTTGGGGTAATCAGTTCGAGTGTACCTCTTGCCACACTCCTCACGGCCAAGGTGCTAACTTCCGGATTCTGACTCCTGATGTTAACGGTTTAGCTATGATCAATAAAAAAGTCGGTGTTGCTCTGACCACTACTGATAACCTGACTTTTAGCTCCCCTGACACCAACTGGATTGCTGGCTACCCTTACAGCAAAAACACTAAAGTATATGTAAATGGTGTTGCTGCTGTTGCTGGTACCTTTACAACTAACGCTAAAGACGGAAAAGTAGTATTCAATGCCGCACAAACTGGTGTTGTAACTGCTGACTATGTACCTGCTATCAAAGTAACTGCAACTTTAACTAATAAGTTAACTGCTACTGAAACTGTAGTTTATGGCGTAGGCTTCAACAAGTTCTGCGGTGCTTGCCATACTGACTATGACACCACTTTAATAGCTGCTTCTGCTGATGTTCTGAATGGTACCTATGCAGAGGCTTATCGTCACAAAGTTGGTTTCAACTACAGCAGTGAAAAGCCTGGCATCAAGCTAAGTGCAACTAAAGAAGTTTCTTGTATGACTTGTCACGTTGCTCACGGTACTGACCAAGGCTGGTGGACTGACTGGAAGACTACTTCCAACTGGGCTGGAACTGTATCTGGTGAAAATGCTGGATCTTCCGCACTCAAGCGTCTGCCTAACATGAGTACTTGCGAAGCTTGCCACGCTAAAGGAACTGGTAACTACAGCTACTAATAGCTAAGCAACTTATAGAAGTAACTTATAGAACAAAGATTTATCGAAACTTTAAGGGGAGTCTATCCAGACTCCCCCTTTTCTTTATTCTTAATTCTGATTAAAGATGAACTCAACTTTGCCATTATTCAAGGTTAAAATAGCCTCAAACTTCTTCCCACTTTTACTGATAAAACCTTTAATCAGTGGTGTTTTCCCTTTAAGTAATAAAGCTTGGATTTGTTTTTCAGTTAACTTTTTACCAGCTATTTCTTTCCATACGACAAATTTACAGCCTTGTCGCCAATTTGAACAGCCATAACCCTTGTTTCCGGCAATAATTTTCGCACCGCAACTTGGGCAGAAGCCAAAATCCAGGGCTTGTTCGGCAGATTTGGTCCCTTTTACTTGACCTGCTTGCTGAGCAGGCTTGGACATTGGGGATTTAGCAGCTCGCTCGGTAGGCATTTTAGTTTTGCTGTCATTACTGGTTTGTTTACTCTCGCTTGCTGGCCCCTTTTTCTGCGCTACCGCTTGAGCCACTCTAGTAAAGGGCATGGCTTTGATCTCTGCCACCGTTTTCTGAATAAACTCCCGCATCTCCACCATAAACTGGGCTCTGGTAAATAAGCCTTTCTGGATATCAGCCATCTTCTTTTCCAACACGCCGGTTAATTCAGGTGAAGCTAACTCTGCCACCGGAATTACCCTAATTAAATCCTTACCTTTGGAAGTAGGAACTAAATTTTTCTTTTCTCTTTCTACATAGCCAACTGTGATTAGCCGTTCAATTATTGACGCCCTAGTTGCAGGAGTTCCCAGTCCGCCTTCTTTCATGGCTTCTTTTAATTCCTCATCCTCGACTAGTTTGCCTGCCGTCTCCATAGCACTCAGGAGGGTTGCTTCCGTAAAGCGTTTAGGAGGCTGAGTCTCTTTGGATAAAGTCCCCACCTGCATAACCTCTACTGCTTGGCCTACTTCTAGTATCGGGAAACTATTAGTTTCTCCTTCTTCTAGCTCTACTCCATAAACTTCCCGCCAACCTGGAGCTAACAAAACTTTATTCTTAGTCTGAAAGGTTTCATCCTTCACAACTGTGATAATCTCGGTATTTTTCACAACTGCCGGGGGGTAAAAAACGGCGATAAAGCGGCGCAATACCGCATCATAGACTTGGAATTCATCCTTAGATAATTTAGCTATATCGGGTGATTTCGGAGTAGGAATAATGGCATGGTGATCTGAGACTTTAGCGTCATTCACAATGCGATTATTGATTGGTAGCTTCTCTTGTTGAACGAGAGGTAAAATCAACGGCCGATACGTACCAACAGCAGCTTGCAACAAGGTTTTCTTGAGATTTCCGATCATGTCCTTAGTTAGGTAACGGCTGTCAGTTCGGGGATAGGTTAATAATTTTTTACCTTCATAGAGGGATTGGGCAACCTGTAGTGTCTTTTGAGCCGAAAAGCCATAGCGTTTATTCATCTCCCGCTGGAGCTCAGTTAAGTCAAATAATAGTGGTGGTGGTTGCTTTTGTTCTTTGGCAGTGACTTTTTGGATCTTACCAGGCTGGTTAGCCACTTTAGCAGCAACTTCCTGAGCAGCTTGCAGGTTTTCAAAGCGATCCTCTTTGCCTTTGAACCAAATGCCTTTATAAGTTGGTTCTGTACTAACTGGACTGTTTTGACAAGCAAACTCAGCTTCTACCTGCCAGTAAAGCTGTGGTACAAAGTTAGTAATTTCTGCTTCTCTTTTTACTAATAAAGCTAAGGTCGGGGTTTGCACTCTACCCACTGATAGCAACGTCCCACATTTCTGGGTCAGACCTCTGGTAGCATTCATACCCACTAACCAGTCACTCTCACTACGACAAAGTGCTGCTTCCCTTAATGGTAGAAGGTCCTCTCCAGCTCGCAAAGTAGCAAAACCCTGTTGGATAGCCTCTTGCGTCATGGATGAAATCCAAAGTCTTTGGACAGGAAGCTGGGACTGACTTAACCGCGAGATATAATAAAAAATCAGTTCTCCTTCCCGTCCGGCATCACAGGCATTGATTACTTGAAAAACATCAGGGTGGTGCAAGAGTTGTTGCACCACCCGAAATTGCTTGCCGGTTTTCTTTTGCACTAACAGCCGGAATTCCTGGGGTATGATGGGCAGACTAGATAAACTCCACGCTTTTAATTTAGGGTCATAATCTTCTGGTGGAGCTAGTTCGACTAAGTGACCAATGGCCCAGGTTACCAGGTACTGTTCATTTTCCAGGTAGCCATCCCGGTTTGACATTTTGCCCAAAACAGTGGCCAAATCTCTAGCCACACTTGGCTTTTCTGCAATTACAAGCGTCTTTTTCATTAATTAAACTCTACTCTCCCTGAATATCTTCGGTATTATTAGCTTCCACATCTTTTAAGCTCAAACTAATCCTTTTTTCAGGACCCTTAACTTCGATTACTTTAACTTTAACTTCCTGACCAACCTGAACAACTTCATCAGCTTTGGCGATTCTACGGTCTGCCAGCTGCGAAAGGTGAATTAATCCATCTACCCCTGCTTCTAATTCTACAAAGGCACCAAAGGGAGCTAAACGGACTACTTTACCAGTGATTACCTCACCCAGCTGGTAGTTTTGTTCGACATTAGCCCACGGGTTGGCAATAATTTGTTTTAAGCCTAGCGAGATTTTTTCTTTATCTGGGTCAATCCCCAGGATATATACATCAATTTCGTCCCCTTCTTTAACTAGCTCGGAAGGGTGGTTCACGCGGAACCAAGCCATTTCGGATACATGTAAGAGACCATCGATTCCACCTAAATCTACAAAAGCACCAAAATTAGTGAGTCGACGGACGATACCCTTACGCACATCTCCTTCTTTGACTGTGCTCAACAGTTCCTGTTTTTTCTGAACAGCTTTTTCTTCTAAAACTTGCTTTCGAGATAATACTACCCGAGGCTTGGCTGTATCGAACTCAATGATCCTAGCTTCGACAGTCTGACCGATAAATTGGTCCAACTTTTCTACATAGCGCAGGTCAATATGAGAAGCTGGGAGAAAAGCCCTTACTCCTACATCTACCAGCAAGCCACCTTTGACGACTTCGGTAACCTTGCCACTGATTATTTCGTTTTGATGATATACTCGCTCCAAATCAATCAAGGCCTTGCGACCATCTGCCTTCTGCTTGGAGGTGATAATTCTGCCCTCATTGTCATCTACTTTTAAGACCACAACTTCTACGGTTTGACCCACTTGGACAACTTGACAGGGATCATCACAAGGGCAACAGGTTAGTTCGCGAAGTGGGATGACAGCCTCTGATTTGGCTCCAATGTCCACTAGGACCTCACCATCTCGAACTTGTACAATAGTGCCCGTAACTAAATCACCACGTCGCACACCTTTAAATTCTAAAGCCTCGGCCATGTATTCAGCCTGGCTTTTGACATCCTCGACATCTTCTGGTTGATTTGTTTCAAAATCACTTAGCTCAGTCATCTTCACCTTAACCTCCTCTATAATCCAGTCGGGTGTAGAAGCACCCGCTGTCAATCCAATTTTATGCTTTCCGCGAAACCATTGGGCTTTTAGCTCCTCAGCTGTCTCGATATGGTATGTACTAGTTGTTGTGTCCCTACAAAGTCGGGCAAGTTTCTGCGTATTAGCACTGTTGGTTCCGCCCACTACAATCATTAGGTCAACTTTATTAGCTAATTCCACTGCCACATCCTGGCGTTCACCGGTGGCATGGCAAATGGTGTTATATACTCTCAATTCTTGGCACTTACCAGCCAATTCCTTAACTACCGATTGAAAGTTCTCTAAAGGTTGAGTGGTTTGGGCTAATACCCCAATTTTATTGGTACGGCTAAAGTTCTTGGCTTCATCGTGATTTTCTACTACAATGGCCTGATTCTCAGTCCAACCTACAATTCCAGTAACCTCTGGATGGCTCTTATCACCTACCACCACAACCACATAACCATCTTCCTGAAGTTGATTGGCTAATTGTTGAGCCTTTTTTACAAAAGGACAGGTGGCATCGATGGTCTTTAATCCTTTGGCTTCAATCTCCTCAAAAATCCCCACTCCTACACCATGGGAGCGAATGACTACTGTTCCTGTTTGGATGTCTTGCAGATTATCAACAGGTTTAATCCCCTGCTCAGCAAGCTTAGTTACGACCTGGCGGTTATGAATTAAAGGACCAAGAGAATAAATCTCTTTGTCTAAACCTGCAGCCTCTTCGGCCATTTTAATAGCCCGTTTAACCCCAAAGCAAAATCCCGCTTGCCGTGCTGTAATTATCTCCATCCAACCACCTCAATTATGACACCCTACGCGGGCTACATCATATCTTAAGATATTTCTCGACCTATAAGAAAATTCCTGCTTCTAGCTAAAAAAAGCTACTCCTCGATAAGCTTAGCTATCTCGGCCATGATTTGTGCGGTTACCACTTCCAAATCCTCTTTCGAGACTTTCTTATCCCAATACTCTGGAAAGGAGATTGGTTGACCAATTTTAACTCGGATATTACGCCCCTGTTGGGTTCCCAGCATGCCAACAGGTATTACTGGAACCTTAGCTTTTAACGCTACCATGGCAATCCCCGGCTTACCTGCCTGAAGTTTACCGTCTTTACTGCGGGTACCTTCTGGAAAAATCCCAAAAGCTAGACCATCCTGCAAAATCTTCAAGGTTTCTCGGATGGCCCCACGGTCACCAGCCCCTCTTTTGATGGGGAATGCTCCTAATTGTCGGCAAACCCAACTTAGCACTGGTATTTTGAACAATTCTTCTTTAGCAAGGTAACTTACCCTACGGTCAAAAGTACAGCCTATCACCACCGGATCGATATTACTAGTATGGTTGGAGGCAATAATAATCCCACCTGTTGCTGGCATATTTGCTTTTCCTTCGATTTGCCAGCGCCCAATTATTTTTAGCAAGCACCTACAAATCCAGCGTGCAACTATATAGAACATTATGCCCTCCTTCCCTGAATATGTTCCAGCATTTTCGCCACTACCTGGTCAATATTCAGATTAGAGCTATCAATTAAAATTGCGTCTGGAGCTTGTGTTAGGGGGGCACAGGCACGCCCCGTATCCTGAGCATCTCGGGCGGCAATTTCTAGTTTTAATTGTTCTAAGTCAACTGCAAAGCCTTTATCTTTTAGTTCAAAATATCTCCGGCGAGCTCGTTCTATAATAGAGGCTGTTAGGAAAAACTTAAATTCTGCCTGTGGTAGAACACAGGTACCAATATCCCGGCCATCCATGACTACTCCACCCTTTGCTGCCAACACCTGTTGGAGACGGACCAGTTCCTGACGGACACCTGGTGCTGCTGAGACTTGGGATACGTTTTGAGTAACCTGTGGATTGCGAATATCCAAAGTTATATCTTGACCATCTAAAAATACCAACTGGTTTCCGGTTGAGTCTAGTTTGAGCTGTAGAGCTGTGGTCTGGGTCAACTTGGTTAGTTCTACCTGATTATTTAGGTCTAGCCCATTACGGAGAGCTTTGAGAGTAATTGCCCGGTACATGGCACCAGTGTCAATATATATGTAGCCTAAAATTCCTGCCAACAGTTTGGCAATAGTGCTTTTACCTGCACCGGCAGGACCATCTATTGCAACTTTTAATTTCTGCATGGGGTCAACTCCTTGTCATGTCTGCCTTGCTGATATCTTCGAGAAACTAAAAAGCAGCTCGGTAATTTGATTTATGTTCTACATTAAGGGTAGTATTTCCTTTTTGTAGCGAAAAATCTGTCCAATTAAATTTGAAAATTGCTGGTCGGTTTGGGATCCCATTAAAAACAAAGCTGACACCCTACGAAAAAAGGTGTCAGCCTGCGTAATCTTACATCCTTATAAACATCATAACAATGGGCGCAACAGTACCAACCACAGCAGCCCCAATCGCCCCAACCGCTCCCAGCCTGTTATCATCATCCCTCCACAGACTTACACCAAAGGTGAAGGTGTAATAGCCGCAGGCCAGCATAAACATCATGAATATATACATCATTACTTTTTACCCCCCCAGGTTTTCTGTATCCCTTCGATATTCACGTATGGTGGTGTTCCAGAAGTCATTCCTGTTCGGCGCACATTTACCTTAACTGCCACATTGACCTTGGCTTCTTGGTAATGCTTCAGCCAATTGTATTCCTCAAATTCCCTTATAGTATTAAAATTGCCTGCAACCTTAAGGCCAAAGCCGAAGATATCACAATGCAATTCTTGGGTTTTTGCAATTGTTTTCCTGATGCCGCTCTCCAGAAAGGAGGCAATTTGGTTATTCAGATTATCAATGAGTTTTACACTTTCGTAATCAATCCCACTTTGGATGCCTAAAATATCAACTTCAATATTCAGTTTTACGTCAATTACAGGCACACCATTCTCGAAATGGGCTTTTATGTCTGTCTTTCTTCCCATACGTGTATCTAAGAGTATGGCATTTCCTGGGGCGTGCCTGTCCTCAATTGACATTAAGGCTCGATTAAACCTATTTGCTACCATCAGAAAGTACCTTGTTTCGAAGGTGGTAAGGTGACCTATCATCTTATCCCCTTCGAAAACTGCCGTACCCAGGTATTCACGTTTTGCTGCCCCCTTCCTGGGAAGATCGCCGGGTTCTACATTAGTTACAATTTTTAGCGGAGCCTTACTGCCGTTTTTACTCTCTAAATATTTTTGGAAATTATTTACTCCGGCGTAGATAGCAGTGGGCTGTCTATAAGGAGTCGTCAAGTTGAAATAAAACTCATGTAGGTAGGTATCGGGGAAATAGCCGGTTGTTCTTGTTTGGCTGAACATTAACTCGATGGCCTTAGAAATACTTGTGCCAATGACTGACTTATTCTCCAGAATAAATTCTCGGGCACTTCCGTTACATATGACGATTCGCATTACACTTCTGATATCTCTAAACTTAGTCAGCATATTGATATACTTACCGGTGCCTTCCCTTGCTATAGCTTCAGAGAATACAATAATTTTTGCATGGGCGAGGGAAACTCTTCTGGGTGTATAAGCATTGATGAGATTCAAGCCTTCAAGTACAGTTGGGGCTTCAACACTGGTGGCAATAGTCCCCTCAACTTCACCGGTATCTTCTGCGGAATTACCGCCTCCGCCACCACCACTACCCTTTGGCATTCCACCGCCGGAACCGCTGCCTTCCTTATATGAAGGGAATTGCACGGTCAGTATTAATTTATTGTTTACACCCTTATCAACGCCGATAACCTCGGTATATACTTCCTCATCAGGCTCCACCGCATCATAGCAGCCAGTAAGCATCAGGGAAAGCAGAACACAGAACATAACAAGATATTTAAGCTTTTTCATTTTTGACTTTCCCTCCCTTTCTACCGAGGATAATGGAAACCAGCAGAGTAAGTACTGGTAAACCGTAAATAACAGACCCGCTGTACTGCCTGATAAGCAGCATATGATATTCAATTACTTCGGCAAGGTTTTTGGGGAGCAGGGCAATCATAAAGACCAAAAACAAACAAGGCAGGATTAGGGGCCGGTGCTTGCTGATATTAAAGGTCTGGCAATAAGTACTTAGAGCTACATAAAATACCGCTGCTATAGTTATTACCGAGACAATTACCCAGATGAACAGGAATATGGACTCTATCCTCTGGAAAAAGCGGGTAAAATATATCAACCTTGACATTTGATACAAGCCGGATACACTATGACTTCCCACACTATAGCCAAAGGTTATGAGGTAGCAGAACAGTGTCACACTAAAGGTCAAGCCGGCCAGTAACAAACTTATGATTCCCGCCTTTTTAAAAGTCTTAAGCCCATGGATGGAATTGATGATAATGGCAAGGATGATGACCTCATTATAGGCGGAGCTGCGCAAAATTCCGGTAATCAGAGTTCTGCCCAGACCATTGCCCAGATAGGGCTTCATTAGGTCTATTTGGTAGAATTTGCCAGTTAAGATGAGGATGACTAGCAGTCCACCCATAACTGGATAAAAGCAGATATAAGCAAGCCTTGCAATGGCTTCCAGACCATAAAAGGCAATCAGGGCTATTAAAGCCAAAAAAGCAAATAGGATGACACTGGGGGGAGTATAGGGGAGGACATAAGCCTTGAGTATCTCCACAAACTCCCTCACATTGGCTCCACAGTAATAAAGAAAATAGGCGAAAATGGTTAGTGCTACAGCCTTCCCCAAAACCTTCCCCAGAGAAGCCTCAAATACTGCAATCAGGTTTTTGCCGGGAAAACGCTGCATCAGAAGGTAAAGAATCACAAAAAACAGGATACTGACCACACAGGATACGAGTGTAGCGTACCAGGCTGCAGTACCCAGATCCTTGGTAATCACCATCGGACTGGTGTAAAATATTTTAGTAATTATAACC
>CAZKEO010000033.1:0-9198 GCA_964551785.1 uncultured Eubacteriales bacterium
GGTTCCTGCCCAACATCCAGACCAGTAGGCGACTTTACCATGGGTCTGGGTAGGGACATCTAACCATTGTAAACGATCCTCGGCAGCAATGCCCCAGAAGTTACCGGTATTAAGCACATTGTTACGTATGATTTCTAAGCCAGTGTTTTGAAGCTGCTTTTTGTTAAATTCATACCGTAAAGCCATCCAGTGATGAGCATTTTGGGCTCGCACCTGGCAGACGGTGTCACATTTTTTACAGGTTGTACAGGGGTAGAGCGCCTTACCCACCTCATCATCCATGGGAATTTTGCCTTTCATGTATTGGTTCAGAATAAAGTATTTGCCTCTTGGTGAGTTGCTTTCCCACGGTACAGCGTCAAAGACAGTGCAAACATTGCGGCAATAACCACACATCGCACAGGCCAGCACATCATCAGTTAAGTGTTCATCTAAAGGTGACTTGAAATCTTCTCCCTGCCATTTGAGGAGCAGACGACCGGCTAGTCCAATCAAGCTACTTCCTGCGTTGGCTACCTTCATGGCAGCAGTTAACAATTTGGTGGGTGACTTTTTGTCCAAACTGGCTGGAATGATTTTGCCAGGATTCATAAAGCCTTGGGGGTCAATCGCTTGTTTATACTGCCAGATTTGCTCTAATTGTTTAGGGCCATAGAAGTTTTTGGCCCGTTCGGTAAAATACATTCCCACGGAAAATACTTTGCCGCCACGTTTTTCCCCGGCATCAATGACATCTAGAGCACAGGCAAAGGCGAGTGGAAAACCGAGCTTGCGTTCATCAGCTAACATAAAGCCTAAAACAGAAATTTTATCGGTGCCCACCATAGTTCCTTCTAAGGCAAATTCGCCTTTAAATTTACGCTCTATTTCTCCTACAAAGGAAGCTATCTCCTTGATGGGAACAGTTACTTCGCTAGCTACTAAGGTAGGTCCTAACTTTTTAAACCGCATGGGATAAAACTTATCCTGCCATTCTTCTACGGCCAGCTTTTCCCTCATAACCTTCCCTTGATTGCTGAGAGTTAGGGTGCGAATCTGGTTTTCCACCGCTGAACGCATCGGCTTGGGATAAACCATGGTAACTAGGTATTCATCCTCTGGGAGGACGTAGTGTTCTAAAGCTTTCTGCTTCAAAGCCACAAAAGCAGGGGTGGCCAAACTAATATTCCAAACTGGCACCTGCTTGTCAGAAATGGCGTTTAAGAAATTGGCTGCACTGGCTAAGTCAGGGAAGGCAGATAACATGACACTTTCCTCGTCTAATTCCCTGGCTTTAACAATAACCCGGACCATCATACCAGTGATTCCGCACAGACTGTACACCTGCTCCAGTTCCTGACCGGCAAAAGTCTTTAACTCACCATCTGGTAATACTACCTCGACAGACTCAATGTTATTCAGACATTCTCCAAACTGGTAACTACCATAACCACTACCACCCTGAGCAACCCAGCCAGCAACTGTTGAGCTATTAGCACTAGAAGGGTAGGCCCTTAAAGCTAGTCCCCGTTTGGTCAGTTCATTTTCAAGGGTTTCCCAGATTGCCCCTGCTTCAACTGTGGCTGTCTTGTTTACTGTGTCCACACTTAGGATTTTATTCATTCGCACAAAATCAACCACAATACCAGCTTTGGCCGGAATGCTCCCCCCGAAACCAGCACTCCCAGCACCCCGCGGAACAAGCGGAATATTTTCTTCCTTAGCCACCTTCACCAGAGCCTGAACTTCCTCAACAGAAATCGGCTGTACAACTGCGTCAGGGAGACACTGAATCATTCCCCTGATTTGTTCTGGCATAACTCCCATATCGTGAGAATAGACTAGTCTTTCCACCTTGTTAAAGCGCACCCGGTCACCAAAAACATTTTTTAGCAAGGACATTTGTGCAGTTGATAAATTGTT
Source organism: uncultured Eubacteriales bacterium (assembly GCA_964551785.1). GTDB lineage: Bacteria > Bacillota > Carboxydocellales > JAJZTU01 > CAZKEO01. The sequence goes on from CAZKEO010000033.1 coordinate 1,903, forward strand.
TTGCATGGTCGTCACTCCTTTAGTATAGTTTTCTCTTAGGTATAGTTGTCTCTGCTTAAGGGTTAGTTGCCTGGTTTAAACACTTGTGAAATCTCTTTCGAATGAACATTCTTTTTGTATTTCTATTATAGTACTTTCTTTCACATCATGGGTATCAGCTAAATGGAGCATTTTCTGCTAGCTCTTATGATTTATTGAGCGTAGTCCGAAAGAACTACTCCGCTACCTTAACTGTCTCCAAGCTCATAAAAAACCAGCCTTTAAAATAGAAAAGAGCCCGTAGGCTCTGAAGCTCAAGGCTCTGCTCAGTGACTGCAGATATTGCTCCTTAAGGCATGAGAGATTAGCTTAGTGCGGTTTGGGATTTTGAGCTTGTCCAGCATATTATGAATATGGTTCTTGACAGTACATTCACTAATTACCAAGGAACGTGCAATTTCCCGGTTAGTCGCGCCGGAAACCAATTGGTGCAAGACTTCTTTCTCCCGCGGTGTTAATCCTTTGGGGGCACTTGCAGGTTTACCTTGAGCTAATAAACTCCTTACCTTGTCGAGCACCTCCTCAACTATGGAAGGTGAAATCGCTGTCTTGCCATCCAGCGCTTCTTGCAGTAATCTGGCAAAAACCTCGGATGATAAATCAGTAGTTAAATAACCCTGGGCATTAAGCGGGATTAGTTCCAGTAAACGTTGTTTACTGGACAAATTACTGAACAAAAGCAGACTTACTGCAGGTAAGTTGAGAATCAAGTGGCTGGCCATTGCCTCCAGCTCTGCGCTCGGTAATTCAACATCGACCAGGAATAAATCTACAACCTGCTGTTCAGCTAACTCCAAACCGGTCTGGCAACAGGAAGTTGCACCAACTATTTGAAACGCTGGTAAGGTATTTAAAAAAGCCGCTAGTGCCTCTCTTAAAATTATTTGCTTGCTGACTAGAATAAGTTTAGCTTTTCCCATATCAATTCCCCCAAAGCTAGCTCGTTTTCAAGGTCGTATTAGGAACGGAGGGCAAACCAGATGTTTTCTGCTGTTTGGTCAATTGCTTCTGTTAAAGGAAATTCAATTAGTTGATCAAGTCGCAGCTCAATCATCCTGGTAAGTGTACCGGAGAGAGAAGCAGCTGCTACTACGACATTCATCGGCTTTAATTCCCCAGACTTAATCCCTTCCTCAACAATTTCCTTCACCGCACTGAGGCCTTCTTCTGAACAAACAGTCATACACTTATCTAATACTTCCTTGGGCCTGGCATAGAGCAGGTATTCCACCATAATGGGGTCTTTTTCCGTCCATTCAAACATCATGGTAACATAACCTTTAATCTGATCTTTAGTCTTCGTCTGACTGCGAACCTCTTGACCAAAACGTGTTAAGAATTCTTCCACCGCCTGTTGGTGTATGCTTTTTGCCAAATCCTCTTTGCTGCGAAAGTAGTGGTAGACCGCTCCAATACTTACTCCAGCTGCTTTGACAATATCCGGTATGGAAGTGTTATGGTAGCCTTTTTCTACAAAAAGCCGCTGGGCAGCTTTAAAAATTTTTTCCTTGATACTAACTTTCATTACGTTCACCACCAATAATAAAATGAATGTTCATTCTGATTTAATTCTATCACTCTTTTTCCGGTTAAACAAGTGCTTTTTAAATTGCCTTAGCAGTCAACAAAAAAATACCCGCCCAGGAGCGGGTATTTCCTTGTTTATTATTAGAGTTGCCGCTGCTCCTCCTCAGCCTGTTTCCGCAGATCCAACATCAGACTCGGTTCATTGATGCGCTTGACTACTTCTTCGATTACCAGTTCCACATGTACTCCTTCAGTTGCTACTACTGGGATGATAGGTTTATGCCGATAGATCCTCTGCAAGAGTTTGATGTTAGAATTAGCGATACTGCGAGGGGTTTCATCAATCTTAGTCACTACCAAAATATCGGCATCATCTAGCAAGAAATTTGCTGAGTCCATCAGAATCTCAGTTTTAATACCTGCTGGTACTACTGATACTAGCACATCGGCTAGCTTTCTGGATTCCGGGGCTCGATAACCGTCATTGACACCAACTGCCTCAATCAAGACGACATTTGGCAAGACTGCTGTTTTGGGAATATCTCTTTGTGACAAATAGCCTAGTTCCATCACTGAACGCACCTTATTCAACTCTTCTAAGGCCCGTCTAGCATGCAAAATCAGTCGATTCCGTTCATTGATCTGATTAATGGCTGACCTAATGACCCGATCGATATCTGTTACTACATCTTCACCTGGGTTGGGGATTGCAATCGTTAGGTAGGTAGAGTCGATGCCTTTGAGCAAATAAGGCTTCTCATCCTGAATTCCGGATCCAACTGCCAAGGGTTGGAAGTTCCTGGTTTTTAGTCCGCGATATATCTCACCTAGGATGGTGGATTTCCCGCTGTCATTCCTGCCGGCCACCACAATTTTCCTCATCCAATCCTCCTCCTTCTTCCTCACACAATTCCAAGCCAAATATTCAAAGTACCTTTATCACTTATGTATATGCCGAGTACTACAAAAAAAATAACCGGCACTTAATGTACCGATTATTTTATGAGCTAGTAATATAAAGCTTGACCTATGTGCAGATGTAATCCCTATTTCCTGGATCCTACAGTTGCGTATTATCAAGCTGTGCGGTTGGTGCAATTGGTTGATTTAGATTAGTTGGTTGGTTGGGCGCACCTGTACCTATCACGATCACCTGATTGATGGGTTTATAATAACTCTTGGTCACCACTTCCCTAGTTACCACGATTCCCTTTTCCTTGATTAATCGAACAGTGGTAGTGCGATAACCTTTACGACCTTTTTCCTTCACTACTTGTTTACCTTGTGGGAGATTTGGGTCCCGCTCATAAACTGTTTTGTAGGGAATTTCTAATTCTATCCGGTCAATGATCTCAACTTCTTTGTTTTCGGCTGGATCGGCAAATAGCTTGAAACTGAGGCGACTCCCAACAACCTCGGACTTAATATACATATATGAACTACGATTATTCTTAAATTTAAAATCAATCCCACCATAGGTTACGGTAGCATCTCTGCCAACAGGAACGTAGGAAGCAGGAAAAGAATGAGGACGACGACTAACTACACTGAAATTTCCTTTGAGTAAGCTGTTATAGAGGGTTGTGGAGACTTGACAAACACCACCACCAATGCCAGGGACAAGTTTTTTATTCACTATTACTGGTGCTTCCCGATAGCCGGCCTCCGAACTCCTAGGACCCACAATCTCATTAAAGGAGATGGTTTCACCAGGTTTCACAATTAAACCATCTAAGGCCCCAGCTGCCACCAAGATATTATAGGAACGGTTACCTTGACTGGCATCAAAGCGGGTAGAGAATTGCGAAACCAATGCTTTAATCCTCATCGCTTCGAGGTCAGATAATTTCTGGACTGGGTCAGTTGCCTTCATGGTCAAGGCTATCCTTGGCTCATCCACTTTTTCTTCAATCACCCGTTTCAGCTGCTCCGCAATCCCAGCTGTGTCAATACCAACGCCCTGCTTACCAGGCACTAAGACCACCTGGTCGGTTGGTGTAATGCTAATCGAGGCATTAACTGGCGCAGTAATTAGCTGCTTAGTCAAATCTGATAATTTTCGTTCCATGGTCTTCTGGTCAACCTTGACTACCAGGTTAACTTCCCGACCTTCGTAAGCAATCGTCTTACGCATTTGATACTGAGCGAGTAAAGAGCCGTCACGGCCTAATTGGTAAGCCTGCTCGACCATTTTAGGAATCTCTAGCTGTACACCTAAATCTTTGAAAGCAACCTCCCAGTTCTCACCATAAACTTCCACTCGTGTAGTACGCTTCCACAATTCCTTTTCCAAAGCTTTTAGAGCTTGTTGAGCCTCTTGCTTAGATAAGGCGCTGAGTTCCACTTGTCCTGCATATACACCCTGCACAATCTTGTCATGACCCAAAATAACTTTTGCTGTCACAGCAGTAGTGATTACTGCTAGCAGCAGCAGGACAGCCAGGCCTATGAGTGACTTTTTAGCCAAAGACAACTTTACCACGCTCCCATTTGATACTCTAAAGCCTACCCATTTAGAACAAGGTATCTATATAGTATTTAGCTTTAAACAAAAAAATTCCTTTTTCCACAAAATATTTTATTTTATTTTTTACGAAAAAAGAGCCCGTCAGGGCTCTTAGGAGCTTATTCTTCGTCTTCAACATCCAGCGATTCTTGCCAGGCATCTGCGACCTTTTCCCATTCCTCATCATCCTCGATATCGGTGAGGATTTCATTGCCTTCCTCATCGGTTTCGACTTTTAAGATGATGGCTTCGTCTTCATCATCTTCTAGTGGACGAAGGATCGCATACTCACTTTCCCCAACTTTAATTACGTCAATTACTTCAAATTCATGGTCAATCCCTTCTTCGTCAGTAAGGGTAACAATGTTGTCTTGCTCAGTCATGAAAAACACCTCATTTATTTAGAATAAGTGTATTGTATACTAGATAAAATTCATTGTCAACTATATCCAAATTCCGCACAGGCCCTAACTTTGCTGGCTATCCAGATAGCCTTGCAGAATATAGACAGCAGCTACTTTGTCAATAACTTTTTTGCGTTTTGCCCTGCTGAGATCAGCTTCCAAAAGCGTTCTTTGTGCTGCCACAGTGGACAAGCGCTCATCCCAAGCTATCACCGGAAGCCCCAGTACCTCTATTAGCCGTTCCTGAAAGGCGATTACCTTCTCTGCTCGTGGCCCGATGGTGCCATTCATGTTTTTGGGGAGACCTATCACAATTTTGTCCACTTCATACTGACTGATTAATTGCGCTAGTCTGGCAAGGTCTTCATCCTCTCTGCCCCTACGCCGAATAACTTCCACCCCTTGGGCAGTCCAACCCATAGGATCACTAATGGCAATCCCGATTGTAACATCCCCAACATCTAACCCCATAATACGCATACAGTTCTCTCCTCACCCTAACTATTTATATGCCACAATTACATTATTTTTATACAGAACTGTGGGCAAACCGCCCCACAATAGCCGCACAACAGACACTGCTTAGTTTCTACTACCGCTACTCCAGCCTGTAAGGCCAAGGCTCCCGCAGGACACCGTTCAATACACTGACCACAGCCTTCACACCAAGACTCAATATGTAAACTTCTAGGAAGCTGGCTAACCTGGAGTTTTACCTGCTCAGGTACTGGCTGCCCCGCAAATAAATGGCAATTCATTTCAACTTCTGCTACTGATTTCATTCCCAGAGCGATGGCATCGACTGTCGGCTGGGCTAAAACATAGTTCAGAGCTTGCTCCATTTGGTGAAGTAAATTATCACCACCCAAGGGCTTCATGGAATAAATTCCTTTCCCGACAGCTTTGGCTTGAGCAATTACGCTGGCCATCTCGTCCCTGGTACCGTCAGTAATCCCCAACCCAGTGCTATTAAACAGGGGGTGGATGACCTCAATTTCCGGAACCTCGATCCCTGCCACTACTCCAGCAATGCGATGGGTTGAAAGGCCCACTGCTCGTACTAGACCCTTGGCTTTGGCCTCAAGGAGGTATTCCAAAGCCGGCCAGTGACCTTTGACAGTTAAGATGGATTCCTGCTCATGCAGGAGAAAAATGTCCACTACATCTCGGTCCAGCTCGGAACGGGCTTGTTCCAAGCTTTGGATCATCCCTTCCCTAGTATAAGCATAGGATTTGCTGGCGATCACTACCTCTCGGTCAAAACCCTTTAAGGCCTCTTTGATGTAGGGATAGGTACCATATAGCTCGGCGGTATCTATGAAATTTACTCCTTGCTCTAAAGCATGACGCAAAACCTGGGCACCAGCTTGGATTGAGAGACCAGCCTGGAGGGGGCCAATTGTTAGGGCTCCAAAACAAAGTCTGGATACCTTGAGTCCAGTCTGACCTAAATGTCGATACTCCATTGCCAATTCTCCTTTGTACTGAAAAGAGGCCTGCTAATGTTAACAACCTAACATCACAGTCCTCGTAATCATTTATGGTGCTTATGAAAATTTTAAGGTTTGTCTAAATAATTCTTCACCAATTCTTCTAGCAGTTCATCACGTTCTAATTTGCGAATCAGACTGCGAGCACTTTTATGATTAGTGATATAGGCTGGATCGCCTGAAAGTAAGTAACCCACCATTTGATTTATCGGGTTATAGCCTTTTTCCTTCAAGGCCTGGTAGACAGTCAGCAAAATGGCTTTAGCCTCATTAATTTCTTCCGCATTTATTGTTGTCCATCAACCCACACCCTCTAGAATAGCCGTTAACCCAACCTCACCTGTTGAATTATTATATGTTCAGTTCAACATATTCAACACAGGTACAGTTTTTCCTCTATATCTTTAACAAAATTCTGAATTCTTAACATAAAATTACTCTTCAGTGCAGGCATTTAGTGAAGAATTCATCTAGGTATTGCAGCCACTCCGCATAAACCGCTTTTTTGCGTTTGGCTCGTTCAACTTCGATGTACTCTTGGAGAAACTCCAATTCCTTGGCGTCGAGTGCTTTGAGTAAACTCTTTAATTTGGCCACTCGTTCCGTTTCATAAACAATCTTCATGTTGCTACTCCCCCCGCACTAAAGGCTCTTTACAATAAATTAAGCATAAAGATTATTCTGCATTACCCGCAAAAACTCCTTTCGGTAAATTATGGTATTAATTCTTCCATCTGCTGAACTAAGTCCCGGAATACTCCCAAGGCGGTAGTGACCGGTTGGGGAGAATTCATATCCACCCCTGCCTGCTTCAGGAGGTTGAGAGGATAATCCGAATTGCCTCCTTTGAGAAACGTTAGATAGCGCTGTACGGCTGGTTCGCCTTCCGCAATAATTTGCCGAGCCAAAGCAGTTGCTGCAGAAAAACCAGTGGCATATTTGTAAACATAGAAGGCGGTATAAAAGTGCGGAATCCGTGACCATTCCACATCCACCTCGGGATCAACTACCATTTCAGGTCCGTAAAAATCAACATTGAGCTGGTGATAAATTTTGTTCAGGACTTCAGGAGTTAAGGCTTCACCCTGTTCAACCTGTTGATGAATTATTTTTTCAAATTCGGCAAACATCGTCTGCCGATAGACAGTGCCCCTGAATTGCTCTAAGTAGTGATTTAAGAGGTATAGCTTGGCCTTTTTATCAGTAGTATTGGCCAACAAATAGTGCATCAAGAGGGCTTCGTTCAAAGTGGAGGCCACTTCAGCCAAGAAGATTTTGTAATGGGCATTAATATAAGGTTGCTCCCTGTTAGAATAATAACTATGTAAGG
>CAZKEO010000034.1:0-9184 GCA_964551785.1 uncultured Eubacteriales bacterium
CTGGCAGCCCCATCACCGGAATCTCGCCAATATAGGCCAGCATAAACATGGCTCCTGGTAATACCGGGGCTCCGTAGCTAATAAGCTGCCCACCAGCTGCCCGAATTCCAGCAGGAGAAACATCATCCGGATCCACAGACATTCCACCTGTGACCGTAATGAGCTCAGCCCCTTCTTCAATCAGTGTACTGACTGCCTGCGCAATCATCTTAACATCATCTAAGGTATAGATTTGTCTGAGGATAGTACTACCAGCCAGTTCCACCTTCTTCCTGATTACCGGACCAAAGGTGTCTTTAATTCGCCCATGATAGACCTCACTTCCAGTAGTAACTAGTCCTACTTTTAGGCTGCGAAAGGGTTTGACTTCTATGATGGGATAGTACTCAGAGCATAGTGCCTCAATACTCTGAATCTTTTTCCCCTGAATAACCAGAGGGATAATCCTTGTCCCTCCGAGAGCTTTGCCTTTAGTTACTACTTGGTTATTATGCAAAGTAGCAAACATAACTTGGTCATATTCATTGATTTGTTCGAGGGCTTCAGCCTTAATTTTCAACAAACCATCCTCTGTGGCAGTTAGCGTTACTTTACCCTCTTTCGGTTCAGACAGCTCAATACCCCAGCCAGCAGCAGCCAGTGCCATTCTTTTGGCAGCCTCATTTTCGTGGAGCATACCATCTTTTAAATCTACAACATAGAGATGACACTTGCCCATATCCAGGAGCCGGGGAATATCTTCTCGCTGAAAGATGTGCCCTTTTTTAAATGCGGCACCCTTAAAATCTTCGGTTATTTGAGTTAAATCATGACCCAGCACCATACCTACTGCCTCTTGTACTGGCACAACTTTCACAACTTCACCTCCCTTCGCAAGCGTCAGCTTCTCAAGAGCAAAATATGCCTATGCTTATATGCTTAATTTTGCATATATGTTTTTAAAAGCATATTTTGAGTAATAAAAAAGCAAAACGCTAGTTAAATCTTTGTACTCTAAAGGCAAAGCAATAATCGTGCCAATGTTTCAAGCCCGTTAAACATTAACATTCCCGCAAAAACGCTAATTATTTCGTTCCAATTTAGACCATTTTGGGGCGTGTACTGTTCCATTTTGACTCACCCCAATCATCCACTAACAAAAACAAAAGCCAACTGTTCACTTTTTGAACTGTTGGCTTAAAATTCATTTCCAAAAGTGACTAAGATTTTGCTCAAAACTTTTTTGCACCGCCTGAAAGGCTTCCTCTTGAAATTTCAAATAGCAATTAATAAATTCCTGTGCTTCCTTAGTTAATTCCGCTCCACCAAGGCTTCCATGGTGTTTTTCCACCAGCGTTATCCCCAGCCTTTCCTCACTGGCCTTGATTTTCCCCCAGGCGGCCCGGTAGGACATATTCAGCTTGAGAGCAGCTTGCTTGATGGAACCAGTTTCAGCAATGGCACGCAGTAACAATAACCTACCATCCCCAAAAACCGATACCTCATCTACTTCTATCCACATTTTAAGTTTAGGCTCAATCTTTTGCTGAGAACCAGATAATCTAAAGTCAGGTTTGGTTGTGGTAACCATAAAAACTTACCCCCTATCAAATTTCAGCAATTATTTCACCCATCTGCGATAAATCATAGCCTCCCATCCCACCTATTTCAGCCCGGAAGGCTTGGGACTGCAAGATTGCCAGCAAACATTTGAAATATGGTTTAGTCAGATCACTTTTCCGGATTACTAAATCATAGCGTTCCTTTTTTAAGGGGATAAAATCCAGTCCTTGGACTTGAAAAGCCACCTTTTCGATCCCCAGACCCACATCAGCTGCGCCCCTGCTCACACAACTGGCCACAGCTAGATGGCTGGTTTCCTCCAGGTCATAACCATTAATATGCTCAGCTTCCAGCTTCAGCTTACGTAATTGTTCATCCAGGAGCACTCGTGCCCCTGACCCGCGTTCCCGATTAATAAATCGGATTCCAGGCTTGGTTAAATCCTTCCACTCGCGAATCTCTAGTGGATTTCCGGCAGTGACATAAAAACCCTCATTTCGGTAGACTAAATTGATCACTACTGTCTGATGCCCAGGCAAAAGCCTTCTGACATAAGGTAGATTATACTCATCAGTATCACTGTCCCACAGGTGGGCTGTCACAATATCAGCATTCCCACGGTAAAGAGCCAGGAGACCATCGATACTACCGATGTACTGGCGCAGAAAACGTTCCTGAGGCAGCTGTTTTTCCAACTGCCTAGTTAGGCTATCCAATATCGCATCCTGCCCACAAATTATCAAACCCCGGGAAGAGTTTTGCAGATCTTGCTCCTGTTCATCAGCAATTGGTGTCTGCCCACACTGAGCACCCTTGGCATTTTGTTTGTAACGGTCTAAATCCTTGGCCTCCACCCGAACTTTACGCCCAATCCGATAGGCAGCTAACTCTCCGCGCTTAATTAACTCATAAACAGTAAAACGCGAAATTTTTAAAATCTTGGCCACCTCATCCGGCGTATAAGAAACACCTTCCGTCACAGCTAAACACCTCCTATCTCTATGCTACTATTATCACCTTACCACACCTTGCCAGCTCAGCACTAGTCTGTCCCAACAGAAATAATTGTTCTGGAGCTAATTGCACCAACCATGGAAAGGGTTTAGTTTTCAATTGGTCCCATTTTTCTTTCAAAACCTCAGCATGCAATAATCGCCTGCCCTGGGCAGGCTCTGGTTGCTGCAGACTAAGGTACAAGGTCATCCGGTGGGGTGATTCAGAAGTCTGCACTACCCAACAGGGGAAAGTATTAGGCAGCTCTGGGTCGTCCACAAACTTGAGATGGTGGGCCCTAATGCCCAGATGGGTTAACTGCTGAGGCAGGGGCTGAGCTACCTGGAGTGAACAACCCCAATCCCCTGCTGCGATTACCTGGTCAGTAATCACCCTAGCGTCCGAGATGTTTTTGCAACCGGTTATTTGGGCGGCTTCATAAGTTGGTGGTCGGCGGAAGATCTCCTCTTTAGGTCCATGGGCAATTATTTTGCCCTCAGCCATAATTAATAAATCCTGGCAAACTCGATAAACCTCTTGAGGATTATGGGTAACAAATAAGGTAACCCCCTGATAGTGCTGCAGGGTATCCACTAATTGTTTTTCCATTTGACTGCGCAAATGGTTATCCAAGGCTGAAAACGGTTCATCCAGAAGTAGTACGGCTGGCTGAATTGCCAGAGCTCGCGCTAGGGCTACCCGCTGCTGTTGTCCCCCGGACAGTTGGCTTGGAAAACGTTCACCCAAACCCGCTAAATTAAATCGCTCCAGCATTTCCTGAACTAGTTTGTTTCGCACACTCTCCCGTTTTTCCTGACACCCAAAGATAATATTTTCCGCCACTGTCAGATGGGGAAACAGGGCATAATTCTGAAAAAGAAAACCACAGCCTCGTGCTTGACTAGGCAGGTTGATACTCTTGGCCGAATCAAACAGCACTCGGCCATTTAAGACTATTCTTCCCTGGTCAGGGGTAGCTAGTCCAGCAATACAACGCAAGGTCATACTCTTCCCCGAACCGGAGGCTCCCAAGATGCCTAGTGGTTTAGTACCTGCTTGGAAGGAGACAGCTAAGTCAAAGTCTGGTAAACGCTTGTAAATATCTACTGAAAGCTCCATCTGGTCACCTCCTGAAACGTTTTGCTAACGAATTTTGGGCTTGAGACCAGTAATGTAAAGCTAAGACAAAGCCCAAAGAAATTGCAAAAATAACTAGCACCCAGAGCTTGGCCTGAGCCAGTTCACCATTCTCTACCGCAAAATAAATGGCCAGCGGAATTGTTTGGGTTTTTCCTGGAATGTTACCAGCGAGCATTAAAGTGGCTCCGAATTCCCCCAAAGCCCGTGCAAAAGCAAGGAGAGTACCTGCCGCCAGTCCAGGCCAGGAAAGTGGTAGGATGATTCGCCAAAATATTTGCCACTCGGAGACACCTAAGGTGCGGGCAGCGTCTATTAAGTCTAAATTTATTTGTTCAAAGGCTCCACAGGTGGTTTTGTACATCAGCGGAAAAGCGACTACTGTTGCGGCTATTACGGTGGCAGACCAGGAGAAGACCACAGTTGAACCAAACTGCCATAACAACTGTCCGATGGGGCCCTGCCGTCCGAAGAGTAGTAGTAAAGCAAAACCCACCACGGTAGGTGGTAAAACCATGGGCATAATGATTAAGGCATCCAGTAGACCTTTGCCTTTGGTTTGATAAAAGGTGAGCCAACGGGCAGCTATAATTCCTAAACCAAAAGTAATCACAGTGGCAAGACTGGCTGTTTTCAGTGAGATCCAGAGGGGATTAAGGTCAAAATTCATGTTGCATCATCCTCATGCTTGTTATTTCGCAAGGGTTGTAAAGCCTGCATCTTGGAACACCTTCAGCGCCTTGGGACTGTTCAAATAGTTAATGAAAGCTTGGGCTGCTCGAGGCTGTTGCGAGTTTTTCAGGATAGCCAAGGGGTAAAGTACCGGAGAGTGGGTCTTTTTAGGAGCTATCGCAACAACTTTAACTCCCTTGGCTTTTTTAGTATCTGTCAGATAGACAAGCCCCGCAGCGGCATTTTCTGTTTCCACATAACTTAAGACCTGGCGCACATCTTTGGCATAAACGGCTTTGGGCGCTACCTGCTCCCAGAGCTTTAAGGACTGCAAAATTTCTTGGGCATATTGCCCGGCTGGTACTCCCTTAGGCTCACCTAGAGCTACAGGAGTGACTTTGCTATCAGCAAGTGAATTAAAACCAGTTACAATGTTAGAATTGCTGGGAGCGATTAAGACTACTTGGTTCTGCAGTAAGTTTTTTCTGGTTTGCGGGAGCAAAAGCCCCTTAGCCTCCAGAGCATCCATTTGTTTCTTGGCTGCGGAAATAAAGACATCCACCGGTGCTCCTTGCTCAATCTGTTGTTGCAGGGCACCAGAAGAGGCAAAATTGAAGGTCAGGGTAACCCCTGGCTGTTCTTGCTGGTAAAGGGTCTTAATTGCTTCCAAAGTATCTTTCAAACTTGCTGCGGCGGCAATTGTTAGTGTCCCGGCAGGGCTAGCATTATTCTGAGGCTGGTCCTAGCCAGCTGTAGTTTTAAGTTGGTAGACTAGCCCTCCTAGCAGTAATACCAGGATAATTGCAATGATGGTCTTGGTAAGTGCATTAAGATCTTTGCGCATTAAAAAAACCCCCTGTTGTAAGTAATATTGTCAGCAGTCTATCTTATTAACTTAATTAGCAAGTTTATGTAGGCAAGCCCTCCTTAGCCTCGGCAATGAGTATTGATTTTCGTCATGCAACATCACACAACATAAACTAACATAACTCAACTCAAAGCTATATAGGAATTATAGATTTTAGCTTGTGCAATTGTCAAGCTAAAGCTGAACAGGTCATAAAATCAAACAAGGGATTCCAGCCCCAAACGGCTGGAATCCCTTGACTTATTAGTGATATGTAATCTTTACTGCTTAGCTATGCTGACAGCAGGTGCTATTCTGCGTCCTACTTTCGCCTTTAGATCATCCAACAAAGTATAAATGACTGGCACGATGAAAAGTGTCAGCAGGGTGGAAGTGATTAACCCTCCAATGATGGCATGTGCCATCGGCGCCCGCGTTTCAGAGCCTTCTCCCATCCCCAAGGCCAGCGGAACCATTCCGAAAATCATGGCAAGGGTGGTCATAATTATCGGTCGTAGCCGAACAAAGGCTGCTTGTAGGATAGCCAGTTCGCGCTCAACCCCTTCTGCCCGTTGCTGTTTAATGAAATCGATTAACAATATGGCGTTTTTGGTAACCAACCCCATTAATAAGATGATTCCGATCATCGCGACCATACTCATTTCACTGCCAGCTACATAGAGTCCCAGAATTGCCCCGATAACAGCCAGGGGCAGAGAAAAGATAATTGCCAAAGGGTCTATGTAACTCTCAAATTGAGCTGCCAAGATTAAAAAAATAAACAGAGCGCCCATCCCTAATGCGATTACTAAATTGAGCATAGCCTCCTGCATCATCTCGGATTCACCGCCCATTTGCATCGTGATACCTGGGGGAAGGCCAATCTCCAGCAGCTTGTTTTTAAACAAAGTATCAAAATCTCCTTGACTGATGCCTTCAGGGTTGGCAGAAATCTGGATTTCCCTAGTTTTGTCATACCGGTTAATTGTCGAGGAGGAGGTAGCAAACTCCTTCTTGGTAAGTTGGTCTAGTGGGATTAGGGTTGGACCGTTGATAGATTGGTTCGAACTGGGGACATAGATCCCTTCCACACTACTTAAGTTGGTCCGCTGGTCATCCTTGAGCTCTACCCGTACATCATAACGATCCTTTTCGGCCTCAAACTGACTAACTACCACCCCATTAAACATTGTTCGCAGAGTGTCCCCCACTGCTGCCGTGCTAACCCCTAAGTCAGCCGCTTGATCCCTGTTTACAGCCATTTTGGCTTCTGGTTTGCCTGCCTTATAACTGGTGGAAATATCTACTGCATAAGGTATCTGGCCCAAGGCTTTTTTCGCTTGAGCTGCGAAAAGCTGTAGCTGTTCGAAATTTTCACCTTTCAGATGATATACAGATTGCTTGGCTTGGCTGTTTCCCTCGGCAGCAACGTTTACAGAAAGGTCTACCCCGGGTATCTTCCGTAACGCTGTCCGCATATCTGCACAGATTTGCTGAATGCTCTCCTGACGTTGTTCCTTCGGGGTAATTTTCACAAACAGGTTCAGACGGTCTGCCTCTATAGTCGCATAGATTTTTTGAACTTGAGTAAAGCCATAAAGCTCCTTGTTCATTTGCAAAGCAATATCACGGGCTGTTTCCAAGGACAAGCCTGCATCTAAGTCAGCATTGATAATAATTTGACCTTTATCAGACATCGGCTGAAAAGAAGAACCCAATAAGGGAACGAGTTGCAGACTAGCTACGAATAAAACCACTGCAACACTAACCGTGATGAAAAGATGCTTCATGGCGATTTCTAAGATCCCCCGATATTTGTCAGCCAACTTGTCAAAGGAACTGTTAAACCAGGTTAAGAAACGTCCTAGGAACCCTTGCCTGCCTGACTCTATTTTGACATACCTAGCTGAAAGTAGCGGCACCAAGGTGAATGATACCAACATGGAAATTAGCACACTGCAAACAACAGTAATCCCAAATTGGACCAGAAACTTGCCGACTATCCCGCTGACAAAGGATATCGGCAAAAACACTGCAACTACGGTCAGGGTAGTGGCCATTACCGCCAGACTGATTTCCTCAGTACCCTCCTTGGCGGCCTGTAGTGGGGTTTTGCCCATTTTCAAATGCCGGACTATATTTTCAATGACAACAATCGCATCATCAATCAATAAACCAACAGCCAGGGATAGACCCATTAAGGACATGTTATTGAGGGAATAGTTCAGCATTTTCATGGCAATGAAGGTTGCAATAATAGAAGTCGGCAAGGTAATGGCGCTGATAGCGGTGCTACCCCCATCTTTCAAAAACAGGAATACAATCAGCACCGCCAGCAGACAACCCTCCAGCATGGTTCGGACGACATCGTTTACTGAATTGCGAGTTTGGATAGAATTATCTCTGACCACAGCAACATTAACTCCAGCAGGAAGTCTACTTTGGATTTTCTGCAATTCTGCATTAACAGCATCTGCAGTAGTAACGGTATTAGCACCTGATTGTTTGATGACATCCAAACCAATGGCTTCCTTGTCTTGATAATAGGAGAAACTGGTCTGTTCTTTGTACCCGTCAACTATTTCAGCAATATCCCGGACTCTAATCTCCACACCGTCCCTTTTAGCCACTAAAATGTCGGCAAAACCCTGCACATCTTTTATCGAGCCATAAGTACGTATGGTTATTTCATTATTACCGTTTGAAACTTTTCCGCTGGGCAGGTCCAGGTTGTCAGAGCGCAAGCTGTTGACCACCTCGGACACCGTAACACCCAAGGCATTTAACTTCTCTTTATCTAGCTTAATCTGGATTTCCCGTTCTAAGTTGCCATAGAGATTAACTGCCCCCACTCCCTTGACAGTATTGAGACTTTTAGCAATGACATCGTCCGTCAGTTGAGACAGTTCTCCTTTGCCGAGTGACCCGGTCACCGCCAGCGAAAAAATTGGAACTGCGGTAATATCAAACTTGGCAATAATCGGCTCCTCAATGTCCAAAGGCAACGTTCCACGAATGGCCCCTAGCTTATCCCGCACTTCCTGAACGGCTGAATCTGCTGACTTTTCCATATCGAACTCGATCATGGAAGTGGTTACCCCTTCTTTGATAGTGGTAGTGATATGCTTGACTCCCGAAATCTGTCCTACTGCTTCTTCTACTTTCTTGGCGACCTTAGTTTCCAGCTGATCCGGCGCAGCTCCAGGCAAAACAATAGTAGTAGTTATATATGGAATATTAGTCTCAGGCATATCACTGATAGTTAGCCCGTTGAAGCTTAGTATGCCTACTGCTAGTAAAGCTACAAAATTTACGGTAGCCAGGACAGGGCGTTTTAAACTGATTTCTGTTAGAAACACTGCTTCATTCCCCCTGTCCAGCCACTATGTCAATCAACTCCTCGTCCTGGAGAGTATTGAGGTTGGAAGCAATGATACTCTCACCTTTTTTCAGTCCCGCTTTAACCTCGATCAGGTTTTCGCTAATTTCTCCAACTGTGATCGTACGTTTGCGAGCTTGGCCTTTTTCAGCAACAAATACGGCATAGTTTCCCTCTGTTCCTGTCACAACAGCTACCGGTAGAACCAAGCTGCGATAGCTTTGGTTGGTGGGAATCTCCACTTTGGCGAACATACCTGGATACAACTCCTGCTTCGGATTGCTGAGTAATATCTTACATTGGAATACTCGAGTGGCAGGGTTAGCCGAGGGATCAATGTTCTTAATAATCCCTTCGAATATTTTGGTTGCTTCATTCTGGAGGGTTACCCTGGCCTTACCACCTAATTTGAGGTAACTCATAACATCCTGCTGGATTTCACTGACAGCATATACTGCCGAAATATCTTTAACTTTAGCTAAGATCGGCCCTGGCGAAACCATCTGGCCAAGGACGATATTTTTCTCATCAATAATCCCAGTGATGGGAGCCCGGATAATGGTATTGCTGAGGTTATCTTGCAGACTAGCCACATTGACCTCAGCCGAAGCTAA